>NZ_MWIG01000714.1:0-502 GCF_002156145.1 Streptomyces sp. NRRL B-24572
GACCTCTCCGGCCGCCCGCTGGAGGGCGGCGGGGAGCGGGCGGCCGGAGAGGTCGCCGCGGAAGCGGGAGGAGGACCAGAGGAGTCCGAGGGCGAGGAAGGAGACGAGGAGGGCGGTGAAGGCGCCGGCGTAGGCGTAGAAGGGAGAGAGGGGGAGGTCGTGCCGGGAGCCCACGCCGTGGGCGAGCGTGAGCCCGAGGGTCTCGGCGTGGACGTGGGCCGCGACGGGGGTGGCCGTCATCGGACGACGAGTTGGGTCAGCACGAGTCCGGACTCGTGGGTCTCGACCTCGAAGAGGCCGGTGCGGTCCGCGGTGAGGGTGAGGGTCGCGGGTGTGCCGGGAGGAAGGAGGAGTTCGCGGTCGTAGCCGTGCACGTGGAGGGTGTCGGCGCGGTCGCTGGTGACACGGAGGGTGAGGCGCTCGCCCTTCTTCAACTCGATGCGGGAGGGAGGGGGCTGGACGGTCGTTCCGGTGACGGTGAGGGTGACGGTCCGTCCGGGGT
>NZ_MWIG01000715.1:0-8922 GCF_002156145.1 Streptomyces sp. NRRL B-24572
GCCCGCCTGGCGGGCAGCGCCTACAACGGAGACCGGGACCTGGCCGCCCGGCAGTCGCTCTACCAGTGGCAGACACCGCGGTACGACCTCCCCGGCCTCGTGGCCGAGCAGCTGGGCGACGTACGTGGGCGGGTCGTCGACATCGGCTGCGGCAACGGCAAGTTCATCCAGCGGCTCCGCCTGGACCGTCCGGACCTGTCCCTGCTCGGCCTCGACATCGCTCCTGGCATCCTTACTGGCGTCCCCGGCCCGGTCGCCGTGGCGGATGCCACGAGGCTTCCGCTCGCGTCGGGCAGCGTCGAGGCCGCCCTTGCGCTCCACATGCTCTACCACGTGCCCGACATTCCCCAGGCAGTCAGGGAGCTGGCTCGGGTCGTTGCGAGCGACGGGCTGGTGGTCGCCTCCACCAACAGCGACCGCGACAAGGTCGAACTCGACGACCTGTGGCAGCGGGCCGCCGGCGACGTCCTCGGCATCGACCGTGGGCCGGCCAGGATCTCGCTCAGTGCCCGCTTCTCCCTGGAGAAGGCTCCGGCTTTCCTCGGTGAGGAGTTCAGCCGGGTGGAGGTTGTCGAACTGCCGGGGACCATCGCGGTCCACGACCCGGAGCCTGTCATCGCCCACATGGCTTCGTACCGTGCCTGGGCGGATCAGCACGACGTGCCCTTCGATGCGACCATCGACCGCGCCCGCACACTCGTTGCCGACCACATCGTCCGCTACGGCGCGTACGAGATCACTTGCCTTGGAGGGATCCTCGTCTGTCGCCGGTGAGATCAGTCCAGCGGTGGCCAGGGCCCGTCCAGCAGGCGGGCCGCCTCCTCGACGATCTGTTCCGCCAGGTGTTCCCGGTCTCCCTGTCGGATCGCCGCCCAGTCGTTGTAGGCGTCGGTCTCCTCGACCAGTGGCTTGAGCTGCTGCGGGCGGGCCAGTGCGCCCCACCCTTCGTACGTGATCAGGTCACCGCCGGCGCCGGGGTCCAGGCTGCCGTTCACGATCAGCCGGAGCCACCAGCGCACGAGTTCCCACCGGGCCGCTTCCCAGGGGAGGTCGGTGGTGTCGGCCGGGAGCTCCTGGAGCAGGCCGAGTTCGCTCAGCACCTGGTCGAAAAGGGCGTCGGCCTGCTCGTGCTCGGAGCGTGACAGGCCGGCGAGGAGGGGAAGGGACTCCGTCTCTACATCGAGGACCAGGGCCGTGAGGCCGGCTTCGATGAGCTGCTCCGGGTGGTGTCGGCGGCCGATCAGGCGTTCCAGGGCCAGCATCCGGATGCAGTCGACGGCTTCCTGCGCGGTCATGGCGTACGGCGTGAATGGCGTGGGCAGAGTGACGTCGATGCCCGGTCCGCCCTCGACGAAGTACGACCAGAAGTCGACGGTCGTACGGGCGAGGAGGCCGCTCGACCGGCCGGTGAATTCGTGGTGGATGTAGTCGGTGAGGTCGTTCCCGTACAGGATGATGTCGGTCTGGTAGACGGACAGGACGGGGTGCCCGTACTCGCCCGCCGTGCCGGGCAGGTAGCGGTGCCTGTAGACCGGAACCAGCTGCGGCACGCTCTCCAGCTCGGTCCTCGCGACGCGCAGCGCCTCGGATGTCTCGGCCGGCCTCGACGGCCAGGCGGGATGCCAGAACCCGTTGTGCTCCACGTCGAAGAGCACGCCCTCCACCGGCCACGCCAGCCGTTCGACCAGGTCCTCGGGGTCGCCGTCGCGCCAGTCGGGCCACCGCGACGAGCCGTGCGGTAGGCCGGCGGAGAGGAAGACGCGGTGGTCGGCCGCGAAGGTGAAGCCGAACCGTGTCTCGACCGCGTCGAGCTCCCGCTCGGTGAGCCCCGGTCCGATCTCGGTTCGGAGCATGCCCTGAAGCTGCCGGGCGGTTTCCGGGGTCAGGAGCGGTGGCGGCTGGGCGGTCACGCCCGTCAGCGTAGTCAGCGGTATGCAGGCGGGAGGGGAAAGGCAGAGGGAAAAGACCGCACCCGGCCCACCACGGACGCCGTGCTCGGCGGCCTGCGGGCCGGGTGCGGTCGGGGACCGGGTGAAGGTCAGGCCTTCTTGGTCTCCCAGAAGATGCGGTCGATCTCGGCGATGAGCTCCAGCGCCTTCTCGCCCGTCTTCGGGTCGGTCGACGCCTTGGCGGCCGAGAGGGCCTTCAGGGTGTCGTTGACCAGCTGGTTGAGCTCGGGGTACTTCTCGAAGTGCGGGGCCTTGAAGTAGTCGCTCCAGAGCACCGAGACGTGGTGCTTGGCGAGCTCCGCGCGCTGCTCCTTGATGACCGTGGCGCGCGCACGGAAGTGCGGGTCCTCGTTGGCCAGGTACTTCTCCTGGACAGCCTTGACGGACTCGGCCTCGATGCGGGCCTGGGCGGGGTCGTACACGCCGCACGGGAGGTCGCAGTGGGCGCTGACCTTCACCTTGGGGGCAAACAGGCGGGAGAGCATTGAGCCGTCCTTCCTCGTGATCGTCTTCTCAGGTGGGACATTACTCGGTGAGAAGGGCGTTTTCGCGGGCGCCCCCTGGGGCTTAGGTCAAAAGTCCAGGGTCACCATGGGACTCGTGTACGAGTGGACGAGTCGACACAGCAGTGGATCGGGAGGTGCCGGATGGCGGGAGAGGGGCGGGAGCGGGTGGCTGAGGCCGGTGCTCCGTTCGGGATCGCCGAGGTGACGGGGATCTCGATGGTGCCCACGCTGCTGCACGGCGATCAGTTGCTCGTGCAGTACGGGGCGCGGCTGCGGGCCGGGTGTGTGGCCGTGCTGCGGCATCCGCTCCAGCAGGATCTGCTCATCGTGAAGCGGCTGATCGAGCGACGCGACGGCGGCTGGTGGGTCCTTGGCGACAATCCGGATGCCGAGGGGGACAGCCGGGTTTTCGGGGCCGTACCGCCCGAGCTGGTTCTCGGGCGGGTGTGGGCGCGGTACCGGCCGGTGACGCCGGGGCGTCAGCGTTCGGCCGGGGTGGTGCTCTCCTGGCTGGTGTCCGCCGTGAGGCCGGTGTGGTCCGACCGCTCGGCCTCCAGGCGCTTGCGGGCCCGGTAGGCGGCCACGTTGGCGCGGGTCGCGCAGCGGTCCGAGCAGTAGCGGCGGGAGCGGTTGGTGGAGGTGTCCAGGTAGGCGTTGCGGCAGGGCGGCGCCTGGCAGAGGCCGAGCCGGTCCGCGCCGAACTCCGTCAGGTGGAAGGCGAGGCCCATCGCCGAGATGGCGGCGTAGCCCGTGGTCGCGTTCGAGGAGTGGTCCGCGAGGTGCATGTGCCAGCGGGGCCGGCCCTCCTCGTCGAGGGTGTCGTGGCCGGAGATCTGCGGGCTGACCGGGAACTCCAGGAGGAGGGAGTTGAGGAGGTCGACCGCGCCCGTGTGGTCGCCTTCGTCGGCCGCGGCGAAGACCGCCCGCAGCCGGGCGCGCACCGTGCGGAAGCGCGGCAGGTCCGCCTCCGTGACGCGGCGGGCCATCTGGGTGGCGGGGCCGAAGAGGTCCCGGAGCACCTCGACGGAGGTCAGGGTGTCCTTGCCGCGGGCCGGCTCCTCGGTGTTGACCAGACGTACGGCGAAGTCCGAGTAATGGGCCAGTTCCACTTGTAGTCCTTACTTCGGCGGGCTAGTGTCTCGGTCGGAGGGGGTAACGGCTGTTTCCCCTTCGAGGGTATTACGAATGGTAGGGCCGACGCGGGGAGGAACGACCATGACCGGAACCGACTGGGCGGGCTGGCAGCAGAGCTGGGACCGTCAGCAGGAGTGGTACATGCCGGACCGTGAGGAGCGGTTCCGCGTGATGCTCGACATGGTCGAGGCGCTGGTGGGGCCGAAGCCCCGCGTCCTCGACCTCGCGTGCGGTACGGGAAGTATCACGAGCCGGCTGCTCCGGAGGTTCCCCGACGCCACCAGCGTCGGTGTCGACCTCGATCCGGCCCTCCTCGCCATCGCCGAGGGCTCCTTCGCGGGCGACGAGCGCGTCACCTTCGTGACCGCCGACCTCAAGGACCCCTCGTGGGCCGCGAGCCTGCCGTACAGCTCGTACGACGCCGTTCTCACCGCCACCGCCCTTCACTGGCTCCACAGCGGGCCCCTGACGGCCCTCTACGGGCAGCTCGCCGGCCTCGTCCGGGACGGCGGCGTCTTCATGAACGCCGACCACATGATCGACGAGGCCACGCCCCGCATCAACGCCGCCGAGCGGGCCCAGCGGCACGCCCGCATGGACCGCGAGAAGGCCGCCGGAGTCCTCGACTGGGCCGACTGGTGGGCGCTCGCCGCGAAGGACCCGGTCCTCGCCGAGCCCACCGCCCGCCGTTTCGAGATCTACGGCGAGCACGCCGACGGCGACACGCCCTCCGCCCGCTGGCACGCCGACACCCTCCGCGCCGCCGGCTTCGGCGAGGCCCGGCCCGTGTGGGCGTCTCCCTCCGACACGCTCCTCCTCGCGGTGAGGTAGCCGGGGGAGCGGAAAGGGGCGGTACGGGAGACCCGTACCGCCCCTTTCCGTGCGTCTTACAGCACCTTCGAGAGGAACGCCTTCGTCCGGTCCTGCTGCGGGTTCGTCAGGACGTCCCGCGGGTTGCCCGACTCGACCACCACGCCGCCGTCCATGAAGACCAGCGAGTCGCCGACCTCGCGGGCGAAGCCCATCTCGTGCGTGACGACGATCATCGTCATGCCCGACTCGGCCAGGTCGCGCATGACGTCGAGGACGTCACCCACGAGCTCCGGGTCGAGCGCCGAGGTCGGCTCGTCGAAGAGCATCAGCTTCGGCTCCATCGCCAGCGCGCGGGCGATGGCCACGCGCTGCTGCTGGCCGCCGGAGAGCTGCGAGGGGTAGTTGCCCATCTTGTCCCGCAGGCCGACCCGGTCGAGCAGGCGCTCGGCGCGCTCGCGCGCCACCGCCTTGGACTCGCCCTTCACCTGGATGGGCGCCTCCATGACGTTGGCCAGGGCCGTCATGTGGGGGAAGAGGTTGAAGCGCTGGAAGACCATGCCGATGTCACGGCGCTGGACCGCGACCTCGCTGTCCTTCAGCTCGTAGAGCTTGTCGCCCTTCTGCTTGTAGCCCACCAGCTGGCCGTCGACGGACAGGCGGCCGCCGTCGATGCGCTCCAGGTGGTTGATGCAGCGAAGGAAGGTCGACTTGCCGGAGCCGGAGGGGCCGACGAGGCAGAAGACCTCGCCGTTCTGCACTTCCAGGTCGATGCCGCGGAGGATGTGGGCCGCGCCGTAGGACTTGTGGACGCCCTCTGCCTTGACCATGGTCTGACCGGTCATGCCGATGCCTCCGGGGAACGCTTGAACGTGGTCAGGTTCGCCTTGACCCGCTGGAACGGAGTGGGCGGCAGGTTGCGCGTCGAACCGCGGGCGAAGCGGCGCTCCAGGTAGTACTGGCCGATGCTGAACACGCTGGTCAGCGCCAGGTACCAGATGGAGGCGACGAAGAGCATCTCCATGACGGCGCCCGCCGTGTTGCCGATGTTCGACGAGGCGCGCAGGAGTTCGGTGTACTGCACGGCCGAGACCAGGGACGAGGTCTTCAGCATGTTGATGAACTCGTTGCCCGTCGGCGGCACGATGACCCGCATGGCCTGCGGGAGCACGATGCGGCCCATGGTCTTCGTCGAGGACATGCCCAGTGCGTGCGCCGCCTCGGTCTGGCCCTCGTCGACCGACTGGATGCCGGCGCGGACGATCTCCGCCATGTAGGCGCCCTCGTTGAGGCCGAGACCCAGGAGGGCCACCATGAACGGCGTCATGACGTCCACGGTCTCGTTCTTGTAGATCGGCCCGAGGTTGATGTAGTGGAAGATCAGCGACAGGTTGAACCAGACGAGCAGCTGGACGTAGACCGGGGTGCCGCGGAAGAACCAGATGTAGAGCCAGGCGACCGCGCCGGTCACCGGGTTCTTGGAGAGCCGCATCACGGCGAAGACGATGCCGAGAACGAGGCCGAGGGCCATCGCCGAGATGCTGATGATGATGGTGTTCCACATGCCGTCGATGACGGACGGGTCGAACACCTTGTCCCACACCGTGTCCCAGACGACGTCGCCCTGGGAGAAGGCGTAGACGAGCCACCCGAGGAGGACGACGACCACCACGCCACTGACCCAGCGGCCGTAGTGGCGCACGGGGATGGCCTTGATCGCCTCGTACGGGACGCCCGAGGGGGTGGGACCGGCCGGAGCGGCGGCCGGTTCCTTGCTGATCTTGTCAGTCATGACGACTGCCCTTCAGTGGTACGAGGAACGGTCACTTGCCGGCGTTGATCGTGGCCGACTTGACCGCACTGTCCTCGACGTCCCACTTCTTCAGGGCCTCTGCGTAGGACCCGTCCTTGATGGCCGCGTCGAGGGCTTCCTTGACGGCGTCGCGCAGCTGGGTGTTGTCCTTCGAGACGCCGATGCCGAAGAGGCCGACGTCGCTCTGGCTGCCGACGACCTCGAAGTCGTTGCCGCCGCCCGAGGTCTTCGCGATGTACGCGGCGACCGGGTAGTCGTTCAGGTCGGCGACCGCGCCGCCGGCCTTCACGCGGGTCTGGGCCTCGGCGTCGGTGTCGAAGGCCTGGATGGTCAGCTTCTTGTCGCCGCACTTGGTGGCCTGCGCCTTGAAGGTGTCCTCGTAGATCGTGCCGCGCTGGACGGCCACGGTCTTGCCGCAGAGGTCGTCGAGGGAGTTGATGCCCTGCGGGTTGCCCTTCTTGACCAGCAGGGAGACGCCGGAGCTGAAGTAGTCGACGAAGTCGATGCCCTTGCCGATCTTCTTCCCGTTGTCGTCCAGGCCCTCCTGGCGCTTCTTGTTGTCCGTCATCGCGGACATGATCAGCTGCTGACGGCCGGTGTAGATCGAGGTGATCAGGCCGTCGAAGGTGCCCGAGACGAACTCGAACTTGACGCCGAGCTGCTTGCTGAGGGCCTCCGCGATGTCCGGGTCGACACCGACGATCTTGCCGCCCTCGGTGAACTCCATCGGGGCGTACGAGGCGTCGGTGCCGACCTTGATGACACCCGACTTCTGGATGTCGGCGGGAAGCTTCGAGAAGAGCGGGGCCTTGCTCGCGGTGGCGGAGCCGCTCTCCTTGGTGGAGCCGCCGCTCTCGGTCTGGTCACCGCAGGCGGTCAGCAGCATCGAGCCGGCGACCGCGATGGCGGCGACCGCGGCAAGACGGGAGGTGCGGGTCTTGGCGGTCGTACAGCGCGTGGAGCGTGCGGTCATGGTCGGGTTCCTCCGGCGTGTGAGGGAGCTGCCAGGTGTCGCGTACGTCTCTTCGAGTGTCGCGACCTCGTGTGATTACGGCATCTTGCCATTCGGACTGCCACAAACCGACGGCTCCCGATGTCAAAATCGGATAACGGGTGACCCCGAAATCGCGACAGGCCGGTACATCAAGGCCGGATCTTCTGCGGGATCCCTTCCCCCTCACCGAAAAATCTGCGGTTCATCTCGCCATTCGGACGAGTGGAAGGCCGCCAATCGGGTGGGGAAAGCATCTATCGGGACATCGGGTGACGTGTCGTTCTCCGTCCGTGTCCGGATGCACTCGGTATGAGTCGCGTCACCGAGCGGATATGGACTCGTCTGCGGTGCCGTCCGTCCGGTAAGAAGGATCCTTACACCCCTCATCCGGGGCTCAGGGCGCGTTGTGCGGCGCGCCCGCGCGGCTGCCAGACACGGCGGCCGCGGGACCCGCCCACCGCTCCACACCAGGAGCGGCCAACCCTCAAATGCAGCAGACTCAAGGGGTCATCCCAATGGCAGCGGAAATCGTCAATCCTCACAACGACAGCGGTACCGAGGCTCCCGAGGAGCCCTTCGACCCCGTCTTCGCCCTTCACCGGGGCGGCAAGATGGCCGTGCAGGCCACCGTCCCCGTCCGGAACAAGGACGACCTGTCCCTCGCGTACACGCCCGGCGTCGCCAAGGTGTGCACCGCGATCGCGGAGCAGCCCGAGCTGGTCAACGACTACACCTGGAAGTCCCAGGTCGTCGCCGTCGTGACCGACGGCACGGCGGTGCTCGGCCTCGGAGACATCGGCCCGGAGGCCTCCCTCCCGGTCATGGAGGGGAAGGCGATCCTCTTCAAGCAGTTCGGCGGCGTGGACGCGGTCCCGATCGCCCTCGCCACCACGGACACCGACGAGATCGTCGAGACCGTCGTCCGCCTCGCCCCCTCCTTCGGCGGGGTGAACCTGGAGGACATCTCGGCCCCGCGGTGCTTCGAGATCGAGCGCAAGCTCCAGGAGCGCCTCGACATCCCCGTCTTCCACGACGACCAGCACGGCACCGCCATCGTCACCCTGGCGGCCCTGCGTAACGCGGCGAAGCTGACCGGCCGGACCCTCGGCGACCTGCGCGGTGTCATCTCCGGCGCCGGCGCGGCCGGTGTGGCCATCGCCAAGTTCCTCCTGGAGGCCGGCCTCGGCGACGTCGCCGTCGCCGACCGCAAGGGCATCGTCAGCCGCGACCGCGAGGACCTCACGGACGTCAAGCGCGAGATCGCCGAGCTCACCAACAAGGCGGGCCTCAGCGGCTCCCTGGAGAGCGCCCTGGCCGGCGCGGACGTCTTCATCGGCGTCTCCGGCGGTACGGTCCCCGAGGCGGCCGTCGCCGCGATGGCCCCGAACGCCTTCGTGTTCGCCATGGCCAACCCGAACCCCGAGGTCCATCCCGACGTCGCGCACAAGTACGCGGCCGTCGTGGCGACCGGCCGTTCGGACTACCCGAACCAGATCAACAACGTCCTCGCGTTCCCCGGCATCTTCGCCGGCGCGCTCCAGGTCCGGGCCTCCCGGATCACCGAGGGCATGAAGATCGCCGCGGCCAACGCCATCGCGGACGTGGTCGGCGACCAGCTCGCCGCCGACTGCGTGATCCCGTCGCCGTTCGACGAGCGGGTCGCCCCGGCCGTCGCGGCCGCGGTCGCCGCCGCCGCCCGCGCCGAGGGCGTCGCGC
>NZ_MWIG01000716.1:0-1272 GCF_002156145.1 Streptomyces sp. NRRL B-24572
CGTGCAGCAGGTCGAGGATCCGGTCGAGCCAGCCGAAGTCGTACCGGCCGGGCTCGGGTTCGAGGAGGGCCCAGGAGAAGATCCCGACGCTCACCATGGTGACGCCGGCCTCGCGCATCAGCCGGACGTCCTCCTGCCAGACGCTTTCCGGCCACTGCTCGGGGTTGTAGTCCCCGCCGAACGCGAGCCGGTGCAGGCCCTTGGGAGTGGTCTGCGGCATGAGTCTCTCCTGAAACCTCGGAAGGTGGAAGCTTTGGATCGCTGGGAACGTGCACACAGTCGATCTCGATGTGACAACGCAACATAACCGCACACGAACAACCATTGACAAGTGTCCAGAACGTTTCTCTACTGTGAACGCTCACAGATGCATGACCGGCCGTCCCGCTCCAGGGAGAGGCCCCTTTTTCGGTCAGGGAGAAGTACCCCATGCCTCACATCTCGCGCCGCGGACTCGTCGCCGCCACCGCCGTCCTGCTCGGCGCCACCGCACTCACCGCCTGCGGTTCCCCCGACTCCGGCGACAAGGCGGGCGCCGAGTCCGGCCCCGTCTCGCTCACCTACTGGGCCTGGGCGCCCGGCATGGACAAGGTCGCGGCCCTCTGGAACGCCGAGCACCCCGACATCAAGGTCACCGTGCAGAAGCAGGCCTCCGGAGACGACCTCGTCACCAAGATCATCACCGCGACCAAGGCGCACAAGGGCCCCGACCTGGTCCAGGCCGAGTACCAGGCCCTCCCGACCCTCGTCAGCAACGGCTCCCTGGCCGACATGGCCACCGAGGTCCCGCAGAACGTCAAGGACGCCTTCGCCCCCGGCATATGGCAGCAGACCACCTTCGGCGGCGACGCCGTCTACGCCCTGCCGCAGGACTCCGGGCCGCTGATGTTCTTCTACCGCGAGGACCTCTTCAAGCAGTACGGCCTCACCGTCCCCACCACCTGGGACGAGTTCGCCGCCACCGCCCGCACCCTGAAGAAGAAGGCCCCGGACAAGGCCCTGACCACCTTCTCCGCCAACGACGCCGGCCTCTTCGCCGGCCTCTCCCAGCAGGCCGGCGCCAAGTGGTGGACCTTCGAGGGCGAGAAGTGGAAGGTCGGCATCGACGACGCCGGCACCAAGAAGGTCACCGACTTCTGGGGCGGCCTGGTCGCCGAGGGGGCCATCGACAACCAGCCGATGTACACCCCCGCCTGGAACAAGGCCATGAACACCGGCGAACAGCTCGCCTGGGTCAGTGCCGTCTGGGCCCCCGGCACCCTCACCACCGCC
>NZ_MWIG01000717.1:0-13316 GCF_002156145.1 Streptomyces sp. NRRL B-24572
GCCTTCGGCGGTGCGGGCGGCGTCCGACGCCGCCCGCACCGCCGAAGGCACTCCCGCCGAAGGCACTCCCGCCGAAGGCGGACCCGCCGAGCCGCCCGCAGGGCGTGACGGCACCGACACCGACCCCACCGACCCCGCCGGAGGCGATCCCGCGTGAACGACGCACTCGACGTCGCCGTCCGGCTGCTCATCGTCTTCGCCGTCTTCCTCGTGCTGCCGCTCGTCATCGGGCAGACCGAGCACAAGGTCATGGCCCACATGCAGGGGCGCCTCGGGCCCATGTACGCCGGCGGCTTCCACGGCTGGGCCCAGCTCGTCGCCGACGGCGTGAAGTTCGCGCAGAAGGAGGACGTGGTCCCGAAGGACGCGGACCGGCGGATCTTCCAGCTCGCGCCGGCCGTCGCCCTCCTCCCGTACCTCTTCGTCCTCGTCGCGATTCCGATCGGACCCAGCGAGGGCGCCGTCGGTCAGGTCGTCGACGCCGGCATCTTCTTCGTGCTCGCCGTGATGGGCGTCGGCATCCTCGGCTCGCTCATGGCCGGCTGGGCCTCCGCCAACAAGTTCTCGCTGCTCGGCGCCCTCCGTACCGCCGCCCAGCTCCTCGCGTACGAGCTGCCGATGCTGCTCACCGCCGCCTCCGTCGCGATGGCCGCCGGCACCGTCTCGCTCCCCGGCATCCTGAACGCCTTCGAGTGGTGGTGGCTGCCCTGGCAGATCATCGGCGCGCTCGTGTTCTTCACCGCCGGTCTCGCGGAGCTCCAGCGGCCCCCGTTCGACATGCCGGTCGCCGACTCGGAGATCATCTTCGGCGCGTACACCGAGTACACCGGTCTCCGCTTCGCCCTCTTCCTGCTCGCCGAGTACGCGGGCATCGTCGTCCTCTGCGGTCTCACCACCGTCCTCTTCCTCGGCGGCTGGCACGGCCCCTTCGGCGCCGACGGCCTCGGCTGGGTCTGGACCCTCCTCAAGACGGCCGTCCTCGCCTTCGTCGTGATCTGGCTGCGGGTGTCCTACCCGCGCCTGCGCGAGGACCAGCTCCAGAAGCTCGCCTGGACGACCCTCGTCCCGCTCGCCCTCGCGCAGATCGCGCTCACCGGCATCGTGAAGGTGGCGATCCAGTAACCATGGCTCCGATTCCCGGCTCCGGCCTCGCCAAGGGCCTCGCCGTCACCCTCCGCACGATGACGAAGAAGACCGTCACCGCGCAGTACCCCGACGTGCAGCCCGAGCTGCCGCCCCGCACCCGCGGGGTCATCGGCCTGTTCGAGGAGAACTGCACGGTCTGCATGCTCTGCGCCCGTGAGTGCCCCGACTGGTGCATCTACATCGACTCCCACAAGGAGACGGTGCCGCCCGCCGCCCCCGGCGGCCGTGAGCGCAGCCGGAACGTCCTCGACCGCTTCGCCATCGACTTCTCGCTCTGCATGTACTGCGGGATCTGCATCGAGGTCTGCCCCTTCGACGCACTGTTCTGGTCGCCCGAGTTCGAGTACGCGGAGACCGACATCCACGAGCTCACCCACGAGCGCGACAAGCTCCGCGAGTGGATGTGGACGGTCCCCGAGCCGCCCGCGCTCGACCCGCACGCGGAGGAGCCGAAGGAGATCGCCGCGGCCCGCAAGGCGGCGGAGAAGGCGGCCGCCCAGGCCGCCGCCGAAGCCGCCGCCGCAGCTCAGGCCGCAGCCGAAGCCGAGGCCGCCACCCAGGCCGGGGCCGCCACCCAGGCCCAGGCCGACGCCCAGGCCCAGGAGGACCAGCAGTGACCCTCGCAGCACAGGCCCACGGCTTCCTCTCGCCCACCGGCGTCGAGATCGCCTTCCTCCTCGTCGGCCTCGTCACCCTCGGCGCCGCCCTCGTCACCGTCACCACCCGCCAGCTGGTGCACGCCGCCCTCTGGCTGGTCGTGGCGCTCGGCGGGCTCGCCGTCGAGTACCTGCTCCTGACCGCCGAGTTCATCGCCTGGGTCCAGGTCCTCATCTACGTCGGCTCCGTCGTCGTCCTCCTCCTCTTCGGTCTCATGCTCACCAAGGCCCCCATCGGCCGCTCCCCGGACGCCGACTCCGGCAACCGGCCGGTCGCCCTCGCCGTCGCCCTGGCCGCCGCGGCCGCCCTCGTCTGGGTGGTCGTCGACGCGTTCCGCACGACCTGGATCGACCTCGACGGGCCCGCCCAGGGCTCCACGGACGTGACCGGCGAGATCCTCTTCCAGCACTGGGTGCTGCCCTTCGAGGCGCTGTCGGTGCTGCTGCTCGCCGCCCTGGTCGGCGCGATCGTCCTCTCCCGGAAGAAGAAGGAGGACGAGCGCTGATGCACCTCGCCTACCCGGCCGTCCTCGCCGCCCTCCTCTTCGCCGTCGGTCTCTACGGTGTCCTCGCCCGCCGCAACGCGATCCTGGTCCTGATGTCCGTCGAGCTCATGCTCAACGCCGTCAACCTCAACCTGGTCGCCTTCGACGTCTGGCTCCGCGACGCCCTCCACGCCGGCCAGGCCCTCACCCTCTTCACCATCGCCGTCGCCGCCGCGGAGATCGGCATCGGTCTCGCGATCGTCCTGATGGTCCACCGCAACCGCGGCACCTCGGACGTCGACCGCCTCCGCGACACCAGGGAACAGCCGTCGGCCGAAGAACAGCCGTCCGCCGAGGAGAAGGCCGAGGCCGCCGCGTGACCACGACCACCCTCGCCGTCCTCGTCCCCCTCCTCCCCTTCCTCGGCTCCGCCGCCGGCCTCCTGCTCGGACGCACCGCCCCCGGCTTCGTCCGCCCGCTGGCCGTGCTGCCGACGCTCGCCGCCGCGGTCCTCGCCGTCCTGGTCGCCGCCCGCCAGGGCGGAGGGAAGGCGATCGACGCCGCCACCCAGCTCACCCCGACCGGCTCGGTCCCGATCGACCTGGCCCTGCACATCGACGGCTTCGCCGCGCTCGTCGCCGTCCTCGTCGGCGTCGTCGCCACCTGCGTGCAGATCTACTCGACCGGCTACCTCCGCGACGACCCGCGCTACCCCTCGTACGCCGCGCTCGTCTCCCTCTTCACCTCCGCGATGCTGCTCGTCGTCTACTCCGGCGACCTGATGGTGCTCCTGGTCGGCTGGGAGATCATGGGCATCTGCTCGTACTTCCTCGTCGGCCACTACTGGGAGACCCCCGAGGCGCGAGCCGCCTCCCTCAAGGCCTTCCTCGTCACCAAGCTCGGTGACGTCCCCTTCCTCATCGGTCTCTTCGCGCTCGCCGCCGACGCGGGCACGTTCCGGATCACGGGCGTCCTCGGCGCCGTCGCGAGCGGCGGCCTCGACCACCCCACGGCGATCGCGCTGCTGCTCCTCGCCGGCGTCGCGGGCAAGTCCGCGCTGTTCCCGCTCCACACCTGGCTCCCGGACGCCATGGCAGGCCCCACCCCCGTCTCCGCGCTCATCCACGCGGCGACGATGGTCGCCGCCGGCATCTACTTCGTCGCCCGGCTGCTGCCCGTCTTCGCCGCCTCCGCCGCCGCGATGACCGTGCTCGCCGTGATGGCCGCGATCACCATGGTCGGCTCGGGTCTCGCCGCGCTCGCCCAGGACGACATCAAGCGGGTCCTCGCCTACTCGACGATCGGTCAGCTCGGCTACATGGCCGGTGCCCTCGCCGTCGGCGACCGCGGGGCCGCCGTCTTCCACCTCCTCTCGCACGCCGCGTTCAAGGCGCTCCTCTTCCTCGCCGCCGGCGCGGTCATCCACGCCGCCGGCACGAACTCGCTCACCGCCATGTCCCGCATGAGCGGCCTCGCGAAGCGCATCCCCGACGCGTACTGGACGATGACCGTCGCCCTGCTCGCGCTCGCCGCCATCCCGCCCTTCGCCGGCTTCTTCTCCAAGGAAGCCGTCCTCGTGGCCGCCGAGCACACCGCCCTCGGCGAGCGGGACGTCGCCCCCGCCGGGGCCGGCTGGATCGTCCTCGTCGCCGGACTGCTCACGGCCCTGCTGACCGCCGCGTACGCGCTCCGGCTCTGGCTGCGGGCCTTCCGCGGCCGCGGCGCCGAAGCCCCGGACCACGGCCGCCAGCCGATCGCCATGACGAGCGTCCTGTGGGTCCTCGCGATCCCCTCCCTCGGTTTCGGTCTGACCGTCACGTACCTCGACGACTGGTTCGACGGGCACCCGCTGACCCCGACGCTGACCACCGCCGTCCTCGGCACCGGTCTCGCCGCCGCCGGAGCCGTCATCACCTACGCGGTCTGGCGCACCCTCGCCGCCCGCACCCCGGTCACGGCCCCCGTCCCGCACGTCGCCCACCCGGACGCCGAGGCCGGTCAGGTCGAGGCCGAGGCACTGCACCTGCCGCACCCCGCCGAGGACCCGGCCGACCCCGGCCGCGCCCTCCTGGGGCCGCTGCACGGACCGGCCGCCGACGGCTTCCACCTGGACGCCGTCTACCGGACCGCCTTCGTCCGCCCCGTGCTCGCCGCGGCCTCCCTGGTCCGCTTCCTGGACCGCGAGGTCGTCGACACCTACGTGAGCGCCGCGGGGAACTCCGCCAAGGGGCTCGGCTGGCTCGTCCGCCGCGCCCAGACCGGCAACGTGCAGACCTACCTCAGCGCCCTGCTCGCCGGCTCCGTCGTCCTGGCGATCGTCGCCGTCGCCCTCGCCAACGCCGCCGGAGCGTGACCCGTGATCGATATCAGCGAATCCGTGATGCAGTTCCTTCTGGCGTTGATCGTCGCCGGCCCGCTCCTCGGCGCCGCCGCCGCTTTCCTCCCCGCCCCGCCCGGACTGAAGGGGAAGTCACCCGACCAGGCCGTGCTCCGCCACGGCGTCACCGTCACCGGCGTCATCCTGCTGGCCGCGCTCGTCCTCGCGCTCGGCTTCGACCACGACCACCCGTCGAAGATGCAGGCCACGACGGACATCAACTGGATCAGGGCACTCGACGTGCGGATCCACCTCGGTGTCGACGGCATCTCCCTCCCCCTCCTGGTCCTGACCGCGCTGCTGACCTTCCTCTGCGCGCTGTACAGCTACTTCAAGATGCCTGCGGGCCCGTCCCCGAAGGCCTTCGTCGCCCTGCTGCTCGTCCTGGAGTCCGGCACCCTCGCCACCTTCGCCGTCCTCGACCTCGTCCTGTTCTTCCTGGCCTTCGAGATGGTCCTCATCCCGATGTACTTCCTCATCGCCCGCTGGGGCGGCGAGGGCAGGCAGGCCGCCGCCTGGAAGTTCATCCTCTATACGCTGCTCGGCTCCGTCGTCATGCTGCTCGGCCTGCTCCTCATCGGCGTGAAGGCGGGCACGTTCGACATGGTGGCACTCGCCACTGACAACGGCCGTGGACTGACCACGTCCGTGCAGGTCATCGCCGTTCTCGCGATCGGTCTCGGGCTCGCGGTGAAGACCCCGATGTGGCCGCTGCACAGCTGGCTCCCGGACGCCCACACCGCCGCCCCGACCGTCGGCTCCGTCCTCCTCGCCGGCGTCCTGCTGAAGATGGGCACGTACGGCTTCGTCCGGATCGTCCTGCCGATCACCCCCGACGGCATGGCGACCTTCGCCCCGTACCTCGCGGCCTTCGCCGTCGCCGGGATCATCTACGGATCGCTCGCCTGCCTCGCCCTCGCGAAGCCCGGCAACAAGGGCGACCTCAAGCGCCTCATCGCGTACTCCTCCGTCGGCCACATGGGCTTCGTGCTCCTCGGCATCGCCACCATGACCCCCACCGGGGTCAACGGCGCCCTCTTCGCCAACATCGCCCACGGCCTCGTCACCGGCCTGCTGTTCTTCCTCGTCGGTGCCGTCAAGGACCGGTACGGCACCGCCGACCTCGACACCCTCGCCGGAGCCACCGGCGCCGCCCTCTACGGCCGCGCCCCCCGCCTCGGCGCCCTCCTCGCCTTCGCCGCCGTCGCCTCCCTCGGACTGCCCGGCCTCGCCGGCTTCTGGGGCGAGATGCTCGCCCTCTTCGGCGCCTTCGACCCGGCCGAGGGCCTCAGCCGCCCCGCCTTCCTCACCTTCATGGCGATCGGCGCCTTCGGCACCCTCCTCACCGCCGCCTACCTCCTCGTCGTCGTCCGCCGCGTCTGCATGGGCGGCCCGCGACCCGCGGGGGAGACGGCGATCGCCGACGTCCAGGGGTACGAGTTCGCCGCCTGGACCCCGCTCGTCGCCCTCACCGTCCTCGCCGGACTCTGGCCCGCCGTCCTCCTCGGCCTCACCGACCCGGCCGTCCAGCAGCTCCTCGCCGGAGGCACCCAGTGACGTCGTTCGCCAGCGGGTCGCTCGTCCAGTCCGTCGACTGGCTCACGATCGCGCCCCCCACCCTCACGGCCGTGGTCGCCCTCGTCGTCCTCGTCGCCGACCTCTTCGTGCCGCCGGAGCGCAAGCAGCTCCTCGGCTGGACCGCGATCGGCGGCCTCACCGCCGCCCTCGCCCTCCTCCTGCCGCTGCGGGACGGCGACCGCTCCACCTTCTGCCTGACCGCCCAGGCCCAGGCCGAGGGCCACGCGCCCGCGTGCAGCTACACGGCCGACCACTTCACCCTGGTCATCCAGCTGCTCGTCCTCGCCGGCGCACTGCTCGCCGCGCTCCTGTCCATGGACGAGACCCGCGAGAGGCTCCCGGCCGGCGAGTTCTGGTTCCTGCTGCTGTCCTCGGCCGCCGGCGCCGCCCTGCTGCCCGCCTCCCGCGACCTCGCCACCCTCGTCGTCGCCCTCGAGGTGGCCTCGCTGCCCGCGTTCGCGCTCGTCGGCCTCAAGCGCGGCGACCGCATGTCCGGCGAGGCCGCGCTCAAGTTCTTCCTCTCCTCCGTCACCGCGACCGCCGTCACCCTGCTCGGCGTCAGCTTCGTGTACGCGGCGACCGGCACCCTCCACCTCACGGAGATCGCCCAGCGCCTCGACGACGTCCCCGGCCAGCTCCAGACCCTCGCCGAGGCGGGCGTCGCCCTCACCCTCGTCGGCTTCGCCTTCAAGACGGCCGCCGTGCCCTTCCACTTCTGGGTGCCCGACACCTACGTCGGCGCCCCGCTGCCCGTCGCCGCCTACCTCTCCGTCGTCGGCAAGGCCGTCGGCTTCACCGGCCTGATCCTGGTGACCGTCGTCGCCTTCCCGTCGTACGCGGACGTGTGGGGCCCGGCCCTCGCCGCCCTCGCCGCCCTCACCATGACCGCCGGCAACGTCGCCGCGCTCCGCCAGGTGTCCACGCGCGCGTGGAGCGCGGTACGCCTCCTCGCCTGGTCCTCCGTCGCCCAGGCCGGCTACCTCCTGGTGCCGATCGCGGCCGCCGCGTACTCCGACGACGACCAGATCGGCGCCACCGTCGCGTACGCCCTGATGTACGCCGTCGTGAACCTCGGCGCCTTCGCGGTCGTCGCGCTCGTCGCCCGCACCCACCCCGAGAACCGCATCGCGGACTACCGGGGCCTGTACGCCGCCAGCCCCGCGGCGGCCCTCGCGCTCGGGTTCTTCCTCCTGAATCTGGCCGGTTTGCCCCCGGGTATCATCGGCCTCTTCGCCAAGGTGACCGTCTTCTCGGCGGCCGTCGACGCGGGCCTCGGATGGCTGGCCGTGATCATGGGCGTCAACGTCGTGATCGCGCTGTACTACTACCTGCGCTGGACGGCCCTGCTCTTCCGCGCGCCGGAAGGCGCCCCCGTGACGCACAAGGCCCCCGTGCCGGTCACCCTGGCGATCGTGCTGACCGCCGCCGCCGGAGCCGTCCTGTCGGGCTACCCGCAGTTCGCCCTCCGCTTCGCGACGGGCAGCCTCTTCTGACCCCCCACAGAGAAACACCGAGGAGCAAAACCCCGTGCTGAACGGATTCAAGGACTTCATCCTTCGCGGGAACGTCATCTCGATGGCCATCGGTCTGGCCGTCGGCTCGGCGTTCACGGCCGTCGTCACCGGCTTCAGCAAGGCGTTCATCACCCCGCTCATCGGCCTGGCGACGGGCTCGGTCGGCGACTTCAGCGAGGCCAAGTTCACCATCGGCAAGACCGACTTCCCCTACGGTCTGGCGATCGCCGCCGCCATAGCGTTCGTCATCACCGCCGCGGTCCTCTACTTCCTCATCGTCGTCCCCATGACGAAGATCCAGGAGAAGTTCGCCAAGGAGGAGGCGAAGGACCCGAAGTCGGAGAAGCGCGACTGCCCCCGCTGCTTCACCGAGATCCCGGCCATCGCCTCCCGCTGCGCCCACTGCACCAGCGAGGTCGAGCCCACCGCCCTCGGCCTGGAGAAGATCCCCGCCGCCCGCTGATCACCCGTACGGCCCACACGGCACCCCGTGCGAGCCGGGGAACCCGAACCTCCCGCCTGGCGTTGACCAGTACGGGAGGGTCCACTGAGTGAGTGGACCACCACGAAGAAAAGGGTTCCCCTGCCGCACCACTTGGAGGGCGTACCGTGCACCGCCGGCACAACGGGCTGAGGACCGCCGTACTCCTCGGAGGGCTCTCGGCCCTCATCATCGTCATCGGCAGCTTCTTCGGGCGTACGGGGCTGATCGTCGCGCTGCTCGTGGCGCTCGGCACCAACGCGTACGCGTACTGGAACAGCGACAAGCTGGCGCTGCGGGCCATGCGGGCCCGCCCGGTCAGCGAGTTCGAGGCCCCCACGCTCTACAAGATGGTGCGCGAGCTCTCCACCCAGGCCCGCCAGCCCATGCCCCGGCTCTACATCTCGCCGACGCAGGCGCCCAACGCCTTCGCGACCGGCCGCAACCCGCGCAACGCCGCCGTCTGCTGCACCGAGGGCATCCTCGCGATCCTCGACGAGCGCGAGCTGCGCGGGGTCATCGGGCACGAGCTGAGCCACGTCTACAACCGGGACATCCTCATCTCCTCGGTCGCCGGAGCGCTCGCCTCCGTGATCATGTTCCTGGTCAACTTCGCCTGGCTGATCCCGGTCGGCCGCTCCAACGACGACGACGGCCCGGGGATCCTCGGCTACCTGCTGGTCCTCATCCTCGGCCCGATCGCCGCCTCGGTCATCCAGCTCGCCATCTCCCGCTCCCGGGAGTACGAGGCCGACGCCTCGGGCGCCCAGCTCACCGGAGACCCGCTCGCCCTCGCCAGCGCCCTGCGGAAGCTGGAGGCCGGCACCAAGCAGCTGCCGCTGCCGCCCGAGCCGAAGATCGAGACCGCGAGCCACATGATGATCGCGAACCCGTTCCGGCCCGGACAGGGCCTCTCCAAGATGTTCTCCACCCATCCGCCGATGGCCGAGCGGATCGCCCGGCTCGAACAGATGGCAGGTCGACGCCCGTGAAGACGATCCTCAACGTCATATGGCTGGTGCTGTGCGGATTCTGGATGTTCCTGGGCTACATGGCCGCGGGCGTCCTGCTCTGCATCACCATCATCGGCATCCCCTTCGGCCTTGCGGCCTTTCGCATCGGCCTCTACGCGCTCTGGCCCTTCGGCCACATGGTCGTGGACCGGCGGGACGCGGGCGCGGCGTCCTGCGTGGGCAATGTGCTGTGGCTGATCCTGGCGGGGTGGTGGCTCGCGCTGGGGCACATCACCACGGGCATCGTCCTGTGCCTCACGATCATCGGCATCCCGCTGGGCATCGCGAACTTCAAGATGATCCCGGTGTCGCTCCTGCCGCTGGGCAAGGAGATCGTCCCCACGGACCAGCCGTACGGCTACGGCGTCCACTAGGGCCCCTCCGGCGGATCAGGGCCGGACGGGCCCTGGCCGGGCGCCACAGCCGCAGGCCCGCGGCCGGGGCCCTACGGCCGGGGCGGTACCGCGCGGCCCCGGCTTATCGACCACGCCACCACGCCCGCCGCGACCACCCCCGAGCCCGCCAGGACCGAGCCCAGGGGGAGGGCGAAGGCCAGCGTCGCGCAGCCGGCGAGGCCCAGGGCGGACAGGGCGCGCGCGCGGCCGCCCAGTGTCCAGGCGGAGGCGTTCGCGATGCCGTAGTAGACCAGGACGCCGAAGGACGAGAAGCCGATCGCGCCCCGTACGTCCACCGTCGCCGCCACCGCGGCCACCACCACGCCCACCGCGAGCTCCGCCCGGTGCGGCACCCGGAAGCGGGGGTGGACGGCCGCGAGGGGCGTCGGCAGGTAGGCGTCCCGGGCCATCGCCAGGGTCGTACGGGACACCCCGAGGATCAGGGAGAGCAGCGAGCCCAGGGCGGCGACGGCCGCGCCCACCGTGACCAGCGGCACCAGCCAGTCGGCGTCCGCCGCGCGGGCCGCGTCGGCGAGCGGTGCGGGGGAGGAGGCGAGGGCCGCCGGGCCGAGTACCGTCAGCACGCTCACCGCGACGAGCCCGTAGACGGCGAGCGTGATGCCGAGCGCGAGCGGCACCGCCCGGGGGATGGTGCGGGCCGGATCGCGGACCTCCTCGCCGAGGGTGGCGATCCGCGCGTACCCCGCGAATGCGAAGAAGAGCAAACCCGCGGCCTGGAGCACCCCACCCGTCGTCAGCTCCTCGCCGACCGGCGTGACTTCGGCCCCACCCGCTCCGAACGACACCGCGACCACGCACGCGAGCACCGCCAGGACGAGCGCCACGATCACCCGCGTGAGCAGCGCCGACTTCTGAACTCCCGTGTAGTTGACGGCTGTCAGGGCCACCACGGCGGCGACCGCCACCGCGTGCGCCTGCTCCGGCCACACGTACGCCCCGACGGTCAGCGCCATCGCCGCGCACGAGGCCGTCTTGCCGGCGACGAATGCCCAGCCGGCGAGGTATCCCCAGAAGGAGCCGAGGCGTTCGCGACCGTACACGTACGTGCCGCCGGAGGCGGGGTAGCGGGCGGCGAGCCGTGCCGAGGCCGTGGCGTTGCAGTACGCGACGACGGCGGCGAGCCCGAGTGCCCAGAGCAGCCCCGCTCCGGAGCCGGCCGCGTCCGTGGCGGGCCCGAGCGCGGCGAAGATCCCCGCCCCGATCATCGAGCCGAGGCCGATCACGACCGCGTCGAAGAGGCCCAGGGAGCGACGGAGTTCCGGTGTCATGCTCCGCACATTAGACGCTGAGGCCGGTCTCCCTGAGCGTGATGTTCAGGCGTCCCACCAGGCCGAGCGCCGGTTCGGCGGTCCCCGGGAACACTTTGGGAACCCCGTGGTGAACCCACCGCGAAGCCCCGCCGAAGACGAAGAGGTCCCCGGAGGCCAGGTCGACGTCCTGGTACGGCCGGCCGCGGTTCTCCTCGTTCCCGAAGCGGAACACGCACCGGTCCCCGAGGCTCAGCGACACCACCGGCGCCCCCGAGCGCTCCTCCCGGTCCTGGTGCATGCCCATGCGCGCCCCCGGCGCGTAGAAGTTCACCAGCGCGGTGTCGGGGGTGAAGCCGCCGTGCTCCCCGTACGCCTCGACGAGCGCCTCCCGGGCGAGCTCGACCAGCCGGTCCGGCAGTTCTACCCCGACCGAGTCGAGGTAGCGGTACGGCACCCACTGCCGGCCCAGGCACAGGGTCTGCACCGACATCACACCGCCGCCCGGCAGCACCGTCCGCCGGTACGGGACGGGCCCGCGTCCCCACTCCCGGCAGGCGTCGACCAGCTCCCGTTGGCGCGTGAACGGCAGCCACGCGGGCACGTGCACCGCCCCGGGCGCCACCGTGGCCCGCTCGCGGGGGAAGAGCCCGTCACCGGTCACACGAGGGCCCCGCCGGCGGCCTCTTCGAGGGCCCCTTCGAGGCCGAGGAGGCGTTCCTTGCGCTCAAGCCCGGCGGCGTACCCGCGCAGGCTCCCGTCGGCCCCGATCACCCGGTGGCAGGGCCGCACCACGAGCAGCGGATTGCGCCCGATCGCGGTGCCCACGGCCCGTACCCCGGCGCCGGTCGAGCCGACCCGCCGGGCGATCTCCCCGTACGAGACGGTCGTCCCGTACGGGATCTCCTCCAGGGCCCGCCAGACGCGCCGCTGGAACGCGGTCCCGGCGTCGCCGGCGAGCGGCAGGTCGAACCGGTCGCGGCGCCCGGCGAAGTACTCGCCCAGCTGCCGCTCGACCTCGGCGAACGCCCCGGGTGCGGGCGTCCAGCCGCCCTCGACCTCGACGGCGCCCTTCTGCCCCGGCAGGGACAGCGAGCGCAGCACGGCCCGGCCCCCTTCGGCGAGCTGCCCGACGAGGAGCATCTCGCCCAGGGGGCCGTCGACGTACGCGTACACGGTCATGACTGGTTCCTCTCCCCGTACGGGTCTTCCTCGGACCCAGTGTGCGGGGACCGCCGAGCGCGGGGCTGGCGGTATTCGGACACGACGGTCACGACCTCACGGCAAGGTCAGCGGTAGTTCACGAACTGGATCGCGAAGTCGAAGTCCTTGCCCTTGAGCAGCGCCTGCACGGCCTGCAGGTCGTCCCGGCTCTTCGAGCTGACGCGCAGCTCGTCGCCCTGCACCTGCGCCTTGACGCCCTTGGGGCCCTCGTCGCGGATGGCCTTCGCGACCTTCTTGGCGTTCTCCTGGGAGATGCCCTCCTGGACGGAGGCGAAGAGCTTGTACTCCTTGCCGGACAGCTGCGGCTCACCCTCGACGTCCAGGGACTTCAGCGAGATCCCGCGCTTGATCAGCTTGGACTGGAAGATGTCGAGGATCGCCTTGACGCGCTCCTCGCCGTTCGCCTGCATCAGGATCTTCTCGCCCGACCAGGAGATCGAGGCGTTGGTTCCCTTGAAGTCGTAGCGCTGCGAGATCTCCTTCACCGCCTGGTTGAGGGCGTTGTCGACCTCCTGCCGATCGACCTTGGAGACGATGTCGAAACTGGAGTCGGCCATGACTCGTGGCTCCTTGCTCGGATGCTGTGGGGTACCCCAGAAGCCTAGGGGGTGAGCCACCGACCGAACCGCTGATCAATCCGGTGGCGAAGCACCCCCCGGGATCAGGTATTGTTTACGTCGTTGCCGGGGAACACCGCAGAAACGCGGAGAACCAAGGCAGCGAACCCATGGCGATGTGCCCGAGTGGCCAATGGGAGCGGACTGTAAATCCGTCGGCTTAGCCTACCCAGGTTCGAATCCTGGCGTCGCCACACTGAGAAGGCCCCCGGTGCTTGCACCGGGGGCCTTCTTCGTCGTTGCGGGGAGCGTCGGGGCGGGTCAGTTGCCGGCCACGTCCTTCACCGCGACCGAGAGCGGGACCGAGCCGGCGATCAGTTCCAGGGTGAGGCCCGCGGTCGCCGGGGTGTCGATGAGTTCGGCGAGGACCGCGGCCACGTCGTCCCTCGGGACCGGTCCGCGGCCCGTGTGGGCCTCCAGGCGGACCATGCCCGTGCCCGCGTCGTCCGTCAGGGAGCCGGGCCGCAGGATCGTCCAGTCCAGGCCCGTACGGCGGCGGACCTCGTCGTCGGCCGCGCCCTTGGCGCGCAGGTAGGCGTCGAAGACCTCGTCGCCCGGGTGG
>NZ_MWIG01000718.1:0-649 GCF_002156145.1 Streptomyces sp. NRRL B-24572
CTTGCTGAACGGATCGTCCTCGGGCGGCTGGTCGGGCGGCGGCTGGTCGGTGCTCATGGGGGCAGTGCATCCCGGGCGGAACGGCCCCGCAAGGAATCACCGCCCGTTCGGGGGACGACGCCCCCGGACCGGGCTCAGCGCGCCACGAAGGTGCGGGCCGCCTTGTCGTGCCAGCACTGCCGCCAGGGACGGTCGAAGAGGCACCACAGGACGTTGACGACGCCGATGCCCAGGAGCCCCAGGACGCTGTAGACGAGCCAGCGGCGGATCGCCTTCCCGAACGTCGGCGGCTCGTGCGCCTCGATGTCCCGCACCTCGATCCCGCACAGCTTCTTGCCCAGGGTGCGGCCCCACTTGGCGGTGGGCAGCGCCTCGTACAGGATGCCGATGACGAACAGCGAGGCGAGCGCGATGCCGAACTGGACGGAGGTCGTCGAGTCGAGCAGCCACACCTGGACGGTGGTGCCGGACTGCTTCGCCGCCTCGATCTTGCCCTCGATGTGGTCGATCGCGGCGGTCACGAAGGGCACGGAGGCCGCGCCGACCAGCGCGCCCAGGACGATGCCGTCGATCAGCCGGGCGGCCAGGCGCCTGCCGAGTCCAGCGGGGCGCGCGGCGGCCTGCGCGCGGGCCGCCTGCTGGAACACGT
>NZ_MWIG01000719.1:0-1997 GCF_002156145.1 Streptomyces sp. NRRL B-24572
CCGACCCTGATCCGCCGGACGGCCCTAGGCCGTCAGCCAGGCCAGGGCACCGGAGAGGTGGGCGCGGAACGCCGGGTCGCGGTACGTCTCCGAGGCGTGCCCGAGCGCGGTGAAGAAGAAGCGGCCCCGGTCGACCTCCCGGCACCAGACGAGCGGGTGGTCGTCGCCGTGGGTGCCTCCCCGGTAGGAGGTCTCGTCGGCCCGTGCCAGGATCCGTACGCCACCGTCCCCCGGGTGGGACGTGAAGTTGTACCACTCGTCGGTGCGGGCCCAGCGGGCCGGGAGCGGGGCGGTCGCCGGATGGTCGCGGTCGCCCACGAGGACGAGGCCCGGCTGGATCTCGGGGTGGCCGTCGAACCGGGTGCCGAGGAGCTCGCCGTAGAAGGGCCAGTCCGGTTCGGCGTTGGCGGCGGCGTGCACGGCGAGCAGCGAGCCGCCGCCCCGGAGGTACGCCTCGAAGGCGGTGCGCCCCTCGGGCGTCAGGACGTTCCCGGTCGTGGACAGCAGGACGACGACGGCGCACCGGCCGAGCCGCTCGGGAGTGAAGGCGTCGGGATCCTCGGTGATATCGGCCGCCCTTCCGAGCTCGCGCGCCAGCCCGGCGAGGGCGGTGGCGCCGGCGGGGATCGAGTCGTGGCGGTATCCCGCCGTACGGGTGTAGATCAGGACGTCGGCGGTGGGCACGCGGTGGACTCCAGGGCGGTACGGAACGGGGCGGGTGGCGGAGAAAGCCGGGGAAAGCCTGGGAGAAAGCGCTTTCCCCCGCCGCCCCGACCGTAGCCACCGAAAACCGCGGGCCGCAACCCCCTCCGCTCCTGCACACTGCCCCGATGACGCCTCTTCATGATCACGCCCGGCGGGCCCTCGCCCACGTCGCCGACCGCTCCACCGGCGATCCGCTCGACCCGGCCCTGCGGATCACCCTCAACTTCCACCCGCACTTCCTGCACCGGCTCGCGGACGAGGGGGTCTACCGCTCCCAGTTCGTCACCGGCACCAGCAACGGCGACCTCACCGCCCGCCCCGGCGGGGACCGCTGGCACTGGGAGAGCCGCATATTCGGCGGGGCGTACGACGCGGCCCCGGCGGAGACGCGCCCGGTGTACGGCGCCCTCGACTTCCGCCGCCGCCCCTTCGGCGCCGCTCCTCGCTTCGGCTCCGCCCATCTGCGGCTCACGACGGCCGCCGTGGAGCGTGCGACCTTCTGCTATCCGGACAGTTTCCTGGAGCCCGACGACTTCGGCGTCGCGTCCCGCATGCGCCTGATCGCCCTCGCCGAGGCCGACGAGCAGGATCCGCTCGACGACTACATCGAGGCGCAGGTCCACGGCCCGGTGGTGATCGGGCGGGACGTGGAGGCACTGGTCCTGGACCCGAGCCACCGGGGCACGGAGGTGGAGGAGGCGGCGCGGCGGCTGCCGTGCCCGGTGGAGTGGCACGGGGGTTTCCGCGTCTCCGTCGACGAGCTGCGGCGGCACCCCGACTTCCGGGGGCCCGAGTACGTGGAGCTCGCGGCCCGGATCGCGGTCGACGGCCGCCTCGACCCCCGGATCGTGCAGGAGGCGGCCGCCTCGGGACGGTACGACCAGCAGGACGTGAAGAGGGTCTGGCACTACCTGGCCCGCTTCGGCGCCCCCGTCGCCCGCCCTTAGACCGTGTCCTATGTGGTGAGGCGGTCGTTGAGGCCGTCATGGGGCGGGGTACGTGGAGTTGGATTGTTCCGGACGGGTTGTGGGAGATCGCCAAGCCGCTGATCCCGCCCTCCCGGGTGCGGCCGCAGGGTGGCGGGACGCAGGACACGCCTGATGAGACACTGTTCGCCGCGATCATCTACGTGCTGGTGTCCGGATGCGCCTGGCGGGCCCTGCCACCCTGCTTCGGGATATCGAAGTCGACCGCGCACCGCCGGTTCCTGATCTGGTCGCGTGCAGGAGTCTGGGGCCGGCTGCACGAGGAGATCCTGCACCGCCTCGACGACGGCCTCCTGGATCTGTCTC
>NZ_MWIG01000072.1:0-13747 GCF_002156145.1 Streptomyces sp. NRRL B-24572
CGCCCGTGGGAACGCCCCAACTGGAGCGGCCACTGGGAACGTTGAGGACCGGGCAGCGATTGTTGATGTTGAAGGGGGCCGTCATGCACGCCCACAGGGGCTCGCCGTGGTCCACGCCGTTCACCACAAGGCGGCCCAGGAGATCGTCTCCGGCGGGCAGGCCCGGCACGGCCGTCGTCGGGCAGATCAGTGCGTCGAAGGGCACCATCGCCTCCCCCAGCTCGCGCTGCAGCCGGGTCTCGACACGCAGGCCGTCGAGATAGCTGACGCGCTCGCGGGCGACGGCCATGGTGTCCGCAAAAGCCACCGCGTAGGCCGACATCCGGTCGCGGTGCTCGGCCTCGATCTCGGAGACGGCGGCACCGAAGATGGTGGCGAAGTGCGCCGCGAGGCTGAGGAGGAGGTCGCCCTTGGTCCACGACAGTTCGATCTCCTCGACGACCGCGCCCGCGTCGGTGAGGGCACGGGCGACCGCCCGGGTGTTGGCCTCGACCTCCGGGTGAACGTCGTACGCGCCGAGGCGGAGGCACAGCGCCACACGCATGCCCTCGACCGTGTCGTACTCGGTCGGCAGGACGAGCTTCGGGCGCAGCGACACGTGATCGCGTGTGTCGGGGCCGGCCAGGACGTTGGCGAAGGCGACGCAGTCGTCCACCGTCCGCGCCATGGGGCCGTCCCCGCGGTAGTGGTCGGCGGAGAGCGGTGCGACGCCGGGGATCCGGCCGTAGGGGGCCTTGTAACCGACGGTGCCGGTGAAGGCCGCGGGGATGCGGGTGGAACCGCCGATGTCGGAGGCGGAGGCAAGGAGCGTGGTGCCCGCCGCGAGGGAGGCGCCCGCGCCGCCGGACGAGCCGCCGGGGGTGAATTCGGGGTTCCAGGGATTGCGGGTCACGCCCCACAGACGGCTGTGGGTGAAGGTGGCTATGGAGAACTCGGGGGTCGCGGTACGGGCGTGGATGATGCCGCCGGCCTCCAGGATGCGGTCGATCACCGGGGCGTTCTCGGTCGCCGTGGTGCCGACGTGGACGAGCGAGCCCTCGGTGAGGGAGCGCCCGGCGATGGCGTGCTTCTCCTTGGTGGCGACGGGGATGCCCTCCAGCGGGCGCGGTGCCAGGCCACCCTTGCCGAGGAAGCGGTCCTCGGCGTGCCGGGCCTGCTCGAGTGCCTCGTCGAAGAGCCGCTCTGTGAAGGCGTTGACGACCGGTTCGGTCTGCTCGGCTCGGTCGATCACCGCGTGCATCAGCTCCACGGGAGACAGCTCGCGGGCCTCGAACAGGCGTCGGGCTTCGGTGGCGCTGAGGTAGACGAGATCGGATCCGGAGTCGTACACGTTCATGCGGAAGCCTTTCCGGAAAGCCGGGGCGGAGGGAGGGAGAGGAGGAAGGGAGGACGGACGAGCGCGGGGAGGTGCGGTACGGGGGCCGGGAGCTGTACGTCAGTCGTTCGGGTCGCCGACGGCTCGGGCGTCCTCGTGGCACAGCCACGGTGCGGCTGCCGCGAGCAGGGCCGTCACGCCGATCCGGATGGTGGGGTCGGGCACAGGGGCGAAGTGCGGCGAGTGGTTCGCGGGGATCGTGTCGGGCAGGCCGTCCGCCAGCAGCGCTTCGGGGTCGACGTCCCGGAAGAGCGCGGGGTCGGCGCCGCCGAAGTGCCAGAAGACCGAGGGGACGCCGAGGGCGGTGCCGAAGACACCGAAGTCCTCGCTGCCGGTGAGGGTCTGGGGCAGGGTGAAGACCCGCTCCCGGCCGAGGACGTCGGCGATCGCCGTCAGTACCGTGCCCGTGGCAGGCCCGTCGTTGATGGTGACGGGGAAGGAGTTGAGGCCGGTGAACTCGGGGTCCTTCTCGGCTCCGGAGGCGGCGGCCTCGGCGCGGACGATCCGTTCGACGGCCGCGAGGACCCGGTCCCGTACCGCGGGGGTCGTGGAGCGGATGTTGATCCGCAGGTCAGCGGTGTCGGGGATGATGTTCTCCTTGGTGCCCGCGTGCAGCGAGCCGACGGTCACCACCGCGGTCTGTGCCGCCCCCGTCTCCCGGGAGACGATCGTCTGCAGCCGCATGACGACCGCGGCGGCCATGACGACCGGGTCGATGGTCGACTCCGGCGTCGAGCCGTGTCCGCCGCGGCCGAAGAGGCGGACCCGCATGCTGTCGGAGGCGGCCATCACCGGTCCGGGCCGGGTGCCGACGAACCCGGCGGGCGCAGGGGCCACGTGCTGGCCGAGGCAGACGTCGGCGCGGGGGAAGCGCTCCAGGAAGCCGTCCTCGATCATCGCCGGCGCACCGCCGACCTCTTCGGCGGGCTGGAACACGGCGACGACCGTACCGCGCCACTCCCCGCGGGCGGCGGCCAGCTGAGCGGTGGCGCCGAGGAGACAGGTGACGTGCATGTCGTGGCCGCAGGCGTGCATCACGGGGACCTCGTTGCCCTCGCCGTCGACGGCGGTCGCCCGGGAGGCGTACGGCAGTCCCGTCCGCTCCTGAACCGGGAGGCCGTCCATGTCGGCGCGGAGCAGGACCACGGGGCCCTCGCCGTTGACCAGGACTCCGACGACTCCGGTGCCGCCGACGCCCTCGGTGACGTCCCAGCCCTGCTGCCGCAGGCGGTCGGCGACGATGCCGGCCGTGCGGAACTCCTGGAACGACAGTTCCGGGTGGGCGTGCAGGTCCTCGTAGACGGCGCGCAGGCCGGGCAGCCGGTCGGGTAGGGCGGCCAGCAGGCGGGTGAGGGAGGCGGCGGTCATGAGGACTCCTTTGCGGGCTCGGGAAGGTGGGACGCGCCGGTGGCGGTCCGGAAGGAGGCGGCGTCCTGAGGGGTCAGGAGAGCCATGACGGCGGCGATGCCGGCGCCGAGGACCAGGGAGGCGAAGGCCACCTGGAAGGAGAAGGCGTCTGCGAGCGCGCCGACGGCAGGTGGGACGACCATGCCGGCCGCCTGGCCGCCGAGGACGATCACCGCACTGCCCACACCGACCTGCTCCGGCGCCAGTCCGCTCAGTGGGACGGCGAGGATGGGCATGTAGCAGAGAGCGACGGCGACCGAGGCGAGTGTGCCGAAGACGACGAAGCCGGTGAGCGAGGACGAGAAGGCGACCAGGAGCAGCGCGACGGTGGCCACGGTCATGCCGGGGACGATCACCTTGCGGTGATGGCCGCCGAGCCGGTCCGAGATCCGACCGCCGAGGACGATCGCCCCGGCGGCGGCGAGGGCCGGGACGGCGACAAGTGCTCCGGCCGTGGTGAGGGAGACTCCGAACTCTTCGCCGAGGTAGGAGGGGATCCAGGTGTTGAAGCCCCAGACGATCGCGCTGTAGCCGAACATCATGACGCTGAAGCGCCAGACCACGCCCAGCCTCAGGACACCGCCCGCGCCGGGGCGGACCGTGCCTGTCACCGGCTCCGTACGGGGCAGCGGGGCGGGGAGCCGCATCCGTACGGCCACCAGGACGAAGACGCCGAGCGCCGCCGCCGAGAAGAACGCCGAGCGCCAGCCGAAGGCCGCGATCAGGGGAGCGGCGAGGAGCGGGGTGAGGACACCGGCGACGGCGTTGGAACTCATGATCAGACCGTTGGCGGCCATCCGCTCGTCCGGTGTGGTCCGCTCGACGAGGACCTTCAGCGAGGCGGGCGGGAAGACGCCCTCGGCGGCACCGAACGCGAACCGCAGCACCAGCAGGACGACGAACGACCAGGCGAAACCGGTCAGCGCGGTGAACACGGACCACGCCAGCAGGGCCCAGAGCGTGACCCGGCGCGCGCCGTACCGGTCGGCGAGCATCCCGCCGGGTATCTGGGCGAGGGCATAGGCGAGGAAGAACGCGGAGACGATCAGGCCCTGCTGCCCGCGACCGAGCTCGAACTCGGCGCCGAGGGAGGGCAGGACCAGATTGATGACGAGCCGGTCGGCATAGTCGACCAGCCAAGCGGCGAACAACAGGACGATCGTGATCCGGACGGTTCTCCGGGCGGATTGCGGGGACGGAGCAGACACGCGGCACTCCTCATCGCCATGGCCGAAACTGGGCATCGGCCGGAAGTGCCCCTACCATCCGGTCTGTGACCGGAACCACCGAACAATTGCAGGAAAGCATCAGGGACGGCGCTGTGGCACCCGATTCCCGCTCAGCCGTTGCGGACGTACGCTTCTCCGAACTGGACCTCGCACTCGTCGACGCCTTGCAGGCCGCTCCCCGGGCGCCGTGGTCGCAGATCGGCCGGGCGCTCGGTGTGGACGCGACCACGGTGGCCAGGCGCTGGGAACGGCTGCGCGCGAACGGTCTGGCCTGGGTCACCGCGTACGACGCGGCGAAATCGGCCACCGTCGCCTATGTCGAGGTGCGGTGCAGGCCGCGGGCGCTCGAAGCGGTGAGCCGAGCCCTGGCCGACATGCCCTGGGTCTTCAGCGTCGACGAGACCGCCGGTGACTTCGACCTCCTGGCATCCGTCGCCGCTGCCGACCTGCCGTCCCTCGGTCGGTCGGTGCACGGCCTGATCGGCGGATTGAAGGGCGTTCGGTCCACCCGGACGCGCCTCGGGATCACGCTGTACAGCGAAGGCGGCGACTGGCGGATGCGGGCCATGGAGCCCGCCGGGCACGCGGAACTCTCCGCTCCGCGGACCTCGGGCTCGACCGTGTACAGCGCCCGCATGCATCACCCTCACGCTCCGGAGGACCAGGCCCTGCTCGCCGCTCTCGGCGTCGACGGACGCCTCGGCTACACCGAGCTCGGGGCGGCGGCCGGGATGAGCGAACACACCGCCCGCCGCCGGCTCCAGCGGATGATCCGGAACGGCGACATCACCTTCCGCTGCGACCTGGCGCATCCCCTCGCGGGGCTCTCGACGGTGGTGCTCTACCGCACCGCCGTCCCCCACACCCACCTCGCGGCCACGGGCAACGCGCTGGCCCGGATGGAGGCGGTCCGCCTCGCCGTCTCCGTCAGCGGCTCCGACAACCTCCTCGTGATGGCGTGGCTCCGCGGCCTGCACGCCATCGACCCCTTCGAGGCGCAGCTCGCGGAACGCTTCCCCCAGTTGAAGGTCAGTGATCGCACCGTCTTCCTGCACTCCCGCAAACGCATGGGCCGCCTCCTCGGCACCACCGGTCTCGCCACCGGGCACGTCCCCTTCGCACTGCCACGAGTGTGACCCCCCGAGAGACGGCAGGAGCCGGGCGACGGAAACCGGACCTCGGCCGAATCCACGGCCACTCACGCTGGTTCCGTACGCGCTCCACAAGCGTCAGGACCGAGCGTCTGGTTGCAGTCACCATCAACACCGACGGCAAGGCCGGCGCGAAGACGGCCCAGGTCACCACGGCTGACGGCCGCCCTTCTGGGTACCCGAGCCCGGCAGGTCGATCGACGCAACGGCAGCTGCGGCACCGGCCCTGGACTTCTCCGCGAGCCGGAGAGCCCTGAGGAACGCCTCTCCGCAGAGGCATGACCGACTACGACGGAGACTGCCGCTTCCCGAACCCGGGGCGATCGTTTCCCGTCGGGTGAGCGCGCAGCCCTTCTGCCCCGCCTCCGCGCTCCATCAAGCATGTTCACCTGGACGTCCAGGCTGGCGCGCTGAGCGTCCGCCCGCACGCGCCAAGCGCCTGACACCCGTCGCGGAGGCCCGTGGTCAAACCGGGCACCCTCTGGCTGCCGGCAGTGCGGGGCATGATCGGCGTGACGTTCTCGCGCAGCCCACGCGGCGGTCTCCGTCACCGCGGCCTCGCTTGCGGCCGGCTCCTCACGGCCGGCTCCTCGCGGTCGGCAGCGAGCTCGGCCTTGCGCTGTTCGGCCGTCTTGCTCAGCGGATCGCAGAAGCCGACACCGAAGGCGCCGAGAGGGTGCCCGGCCGGGACGCACCCTGGCCGGGCGCTCCTCCACACCTCGCGCCGTCTCACCTGACCAGGAACTTGACCGAACCGAAGCGATCGGGACCGCTCTGGCCCGGCTCGAGAAACGCCACGACCGCACTGTCGTCGCAGTCCGTACCCCGGTACAGGACGGCAAGCCGGTCGGTGTGGTTGGCCGGCCCGTGCGCTTCGGACATCGTGTTGTAGCAGCGACCGTCCTCGGGATCGTTGAACTCGAATCCCCCGAACCACCCGTCCACGTAGTAGGCGAAAGTTCCCCGCCCCGCCTGAGCGGGCGTTGCGAACGCGGTGGACAGGGCCGCGGCGGTGACGGCGACAGCCAGCGCCTTTCGGAGGTTCTTCATGCGATTGTTCCCTCAGGTGACGTCCTTACGGACGGCCAGTGTGTCCGCCTGGATACGCCTGCGCGATGACCGTCACCCGAACAGCCGCGAAGGAAACGATCCCGCCTCACCTGTCGGAGCGATTCTCCGTCCCCGTAAACCCCGTCCCTGTCCTCCCTCACGCCCCCTCGGGAACGCTGTCTTCAAGCCCGCCGGCATGGGGCAGCCGCGGCGGGCCGTCGAGGCGCCCCGCAAAGCCGTCCGTCAATCCGGGGCTCATCGGCGAGGCCCGACGTCCCGCGCCTACGGACTCTCATCAAACTCCGCACACAGTGCTTTTGGAGGCTATAAGCAGTCGGGCATCGGCCGGGAGACCCACAAGATGATGCTGGAGCACTACCAGCAGACGAAGAACATCCTTCAGGGTCACTCCCCAAAAAAAACTGGGTTCTTCTAGCATCCCAAGTCTGGGCGCCGGCACGGAGATTGCTCACCAGAGTCAGCCGGGAGGCCGACTCTGATCCATCACGTTACGTGGTCGACCCGACCGCTCGGCTTTCGCCTCCGGCCCAGCCACGGACCAGATTCCCGCCCAGGTGCGCCAGCCGGCAACCCTCTGACAGGCGTGGTGGCACGGGGCAGCGGGACGGTGCCGCGGACGTCCCCGGAGTCGGCTAGCACGGCCCGCTGGGCCTGTCGCCTGCCCGCCCTGCCGTGCCGGAACGCCGTCACGCGCTGAGTCCTCTGATCGGCTTGGTGCCCGCGCACCTTACCGGCCTCGACCGGGGCCCAGGCACCGGAGAGGCCGCACGCCCGAGCTCGGTGCCCGACGGAAGGGCTTCACGTGATCGTCTGCACGGACGCACCGCACGGCGGACATTCCGACGTATTCCAGGGCACGCCGGGTGGTGGTCCGCGCCGGTCGAAGAAGCCGCCGCACGGCCGGTCGCCCTCGCCGGTGCCGGCCCGGTGCAAGCGGTACTCAACGGTCGAGGCGGCGCCGTCGTCAAGGTCGATGCGCTGATCCGCGCGTGTTTCCGCGCCGGACCGCCGACGGGGATCTCGCAGGCGTTCTCGGTGGGCCGACGAGTCCGCCGCTCTTCACGGGCCGGCCATGACCGAAGCGGCATGCGCTCGCGCTCGGCGAGGTCCTTCGGACGCTCCGCCGTCCCGTCGCTGATCGCGACTGGCAGCAATGCCGTGCGGGCAGACGGAAACCTGCAAGGTGGGCTCCCTTCGCCGGCATTGTCCGGATCAGGTGATGGAGGTCGCCTTCCGGTCTCACAGACCTTCCAGCCTCTCAGCACGACCGTCGACAAACGCCCCGTGCGGAGCCTCCGCCCGTCGCCCGGGGCCATCCGGTCGAACTCCCTCGCTCGCCCTGCAGGCCGATTTCCACGATACTCCCGCCCCCACCCAGCGCCAAGGCCGAACGGCCCCGTCACCGCCCCGGTGACCAGGCTGAAAGCGCCTCGGTGAATCCGCCATGTCCCCGACTGCCCATTCACGGTGGCCTCGGCGGCCCATATCCCACCGTTCCTCCGCGAGCGGGCGGAACGGGAGCTCCGTCTCCGTCCCCTCTACGGACGGCGGCGACGGAGCCTGCGGCGCCCACAAACCACGTCCGACCGCCGCCCCGCTTTGGGCCGGGCGGCCCCTGTCCCACAGTCCCGGCCTCGTTCACGCTGGAGATACGGACTCCGGACGAAGAAGGTGGTTCCCGTGCCCACCAGGGATCACCACGCCGACGGGCCCTGACAGCGGGCGGCTGCCCCGGCCCGACTCGCCCCCCCGGGACGAAACCCTCACCGACTCCCTCAGAGGACAGGTCTGGACATGAACGAGCAGACGACGAACACGCCGATGCGTACCAAGACGTGGACCCTGCGCGTGGACCTCTTCGAGGAGGGCGACGTCACGAAGGTGCACGCCGTCCTCGACACCGGTGACAACCGGCTGGAGAGCCACACCGAAGCCCACCGCAACCCGCACGACCCTCCCGCACCGGAGATCGGCGACGAATACGCGGCCGGACGCGCACTGGTCGACCTCGGCCACCAGCTGCTGCGCTCCGGCATGGCCGACGCCGACGCCAACGAACCGCCGCTGCAAGGATGACCGTCACGGCTCCGACCCTCGGCGGCCGCCTGTCCGCTCATCGCGGCGGCGTCCGGCCCTCAGGGAGGGAACGGTGTTCATGAAGCACGCAGGCGGCGGGGACTGCCGATCACCGCCGGGCCCGGCACCGAGACATCGGCCGGCGAATGACCCGGCGCAGGCAACTGCCCGGTCTCACTCGCAGGGGCCCGGCAGGCCGGGCGGGCATGGCGCCGGGGTACGGCGAGCCGCAGGTGCAGGGGGCGTTCCTGGTCCGGGCGGCTGCGTCAGCAGGCGAACTCCCTGATCACAGCAGGGGGTGGATCGATCCCGTATACGGCGAACTGCTTATCGCTGTGGCGTCCGACGCGGTGCAGCGCGTCGGCGAACACGGTGTGGTCGAAGTCGGCGTCGCTCTGGGCGGTGAGGTCGATGACCTCACGCGAGTGCAGGGCGTGGAGGGTGCCGCGGGTCGGAGGTCTGACCGAGTCGAGCTGGTCTGTGGCGAGTATCGGTCCAGGGATGCGGGGCCGCCTGACCGAGCCCACACCGGTCGGCCCCGCGGTGATGGTGTCGTTCCTCATCGCGGGCGTGGCCAGTGCTGCCGCGGCGCTCTCGTACGCCGAGTTCGCCGGCCTGATCCCCAGGGCGGGATCGGCCTACACGTACGCGTACACGGTGCTCGGCGAGCGCGCGGGCTGGTTCATCGGCTGGGATCTGCTGCTCGAGTACACGGCGATCGTGGCCGCCGTCTCCATCGGCGTCTCCGGATGCTTCGGCTTCCTGGTCGGCGAGGCGGGCGTCGCGCTGCTGGCGTGGATGCTGGGAGCGCCCGGTACGGGTACCGGGCACCGGGTCGTTCTGTTCGCCGCCCTGCTGTGTCTGTTCATCGCGCACCCGCTGAATCTGGGCGTCAGGAGGGCGGCGCGCTTCGAGACCACCGTGGTGGTGCTGAAGGTCCTCGTGGTCCTGCTCGTCATCGGCGTCGGTGCCTTCCACATCGACACCGCGAACTACCACCCGTTCTTCCCGTTCGGGGTCAGCGGAGCGTTCACCGGAGCCGCCACCGTCCTCTTCGCCGTGTTCGGGTACGACGCCATGAGCACCGCGGCCGAGGAGTCCCACGACGCCCGTCGCCACATGCCGAAGGCGATCATCCTCTCGCCGTCCCTCTCGATGGTGCTCTACGTGGCGGCCTGCATGGTGCTGACCGGCATGCAGAACTACCAGGAGATCGACCCGGAGAGCGGGTTCTCGACAGCGTTCAAGTCCGTCGGGCTCGACGGCATCGCCGAGGTCATCGCGGTCGGTGCGATCATCGGCATCCTCACCGTGATGTTCACGTTCATGCTGGGCGTCACCCGCGTGTGGTTCGCGATGAGCCGCGACGGACTGCTGCCGAAGCGGTTCGCGAAGACGCATCCCACACGGCACGTTCCCACACGCGTGACCCGGATCGTCGGAGCGGTGTCGGCACTCATCGCCGGATTCCTGCCGATCACCGCGGCGGCCGAACTGACCGACATCGGCATCCTGCTGGCGTTCGTCCTGGTGTGTGGCGGTCATCGTGCTGCGCCACCGGCAGCCGGAGCTGCCGGGTACCTTCCGCACGCCCGGGATGCCTGCGGTGCCGGCGATCGGGGTCGCCTTCCCGCTGTGGCTCATCACCTTCCTGCACTGGCAGACGTGGGTGCGCTTCGCCGTGTGGTTCGTGATCGGACTGGGCGTGCACTTCGGACACTCCTATCGGCGGTCGGAGCCGGCGCACCGGTAAGGAGACACGTGTCCAGCACACGTGCTCACCGCGAGCGGCGACGCCCGGCTTCACCGCTCGCGGCTGTCAAGTCCGCCACCTGCCGAGAACCCAGACGACGGTCATGATTGCCGCCCGGTTCAGGTGCGCCCCCAGTGCGTCCACAGCGGTTCCACGACGGCCCACTCGCTCTCCCAGTCGTCCAGAGTGGCGGCCTCGGTGCGCCTCAGCCGCAGCCCGACCACGCCGGCGGCGGTCGCGGCGAGCGCCGCGGCGACAAGGGTTCCGCCTGCGACGGCGGCGAACCGGCCATCGGCCGTACTGCGCGGGGCGTGGGTGATCGCCCCGGCGTCGTCCACCCAGATGGGCACCGTGGTGCCCTCTGCGGAACGGGGCTGGACGGCGACCTTGCCGGTGCGCGGTGTGCCGTCGGGCGCGCGCCATGAGGCGCCGACGAGCGTGGTGGGCGTACCGAAGCGGGCAGCCGCCGGCGCGCCGGTGGCACGGGCGAGGGTGGTCGCGGTGGCCTCGTGGCGGTGGGCGGCCTCGTCGCGGGCGGTTCGTGTCGCGTCGCTCCACATGCGGGCACCGGCGATCGCGCCGCAGATCAGGGCGGTGAGCACCGCGAGGGCGAGGCCGACGTGCCAGCGGGTACGGGTCCTGTCGCAGGGACGGCGCAGGGGGTTGGCGTCCGGCCCGGCATGGTCGCCGTTGTGGCCGTCGTGCCGGGGGCGCTGCGGCTGTCCGGGGGTCGGTGTCGTTCCGTCGCGCATGGCGGACCTCCAGGTGGGAGGGACCACGCCGGCCCCGCACGGGCTCAGCGTGGTGTGAGGGTGTCGGCCTCGCAGGGTGGATGGGGGAGGGGAAGGTCGCCGAACCGGTCTCTGACGTCCGGGAACTCGGGGAAGAAGCCGCGACGTCGTTCCCTGTCGGTCGACATGACCGTTCGCTCCTTCGTCGTGGATGGACCGTCATCCCCAACCCTGGCGCCCTTCGGCCTGCTCTCCAAGTGCTGGACGGCCCCGGAAAGGGGCCGAACGGGCACGGCTTCCAGGGGCCCCACCGGCTCCCTCCGCGACAGCTGCGACACCGCAGCGGAGCCCAGCCGGGTCACGTCGCGCCCGCATGCGCGGCGGGAGGACCTGAGGTACTCCTCGAATGAGAGGAAGGGGGGCGTACTCCGGCCCTCGGACGCCGACGTCCGCGTGTCCGTCTTTCCAGCGTCGTACGAGAGGGAGGCAGTCGCCATGGAGCCAGTCGTCACGGCCGGCCTCGACGGCTCACCCGAGGGCATGGCGGCCGCTCGCTGGGCCGCCGACGAGGCCGAGCGGCGCAAGGTCGCGCTGCGCCTGATGCACGTCTGGCCCAATCTCGCGCCCGAGCCGGTCCGCGCCGCATCGGAGATCGATCAGAACTACTGGGCGAAGCGGCTCGTGCGCAAGGCGCAGGCGGAACTCCAGACCCGGCACCCGGGTCTCCCGATCGTCGGCGACCTGGTCGCCGACGACGCTGAGGACGCCCTGGTGAAGGCGGCATCGGAGTCCGAGCTGACCGTGCTGGGTTCGCGCGGACCGACGTCCGCCGAGAGCTACTTCCTCGGCTCCGTCAGCATGGCCGTCGTGGCACGGGCCACGCGGCCCGTGGTGCTGGTCCGTCCCGAGCCCCACGAAAAGGGCACGTCGCCCGCCTCTGGCGACGTCGTGGTCACGCTGAAGCCGCACGGCCCCTGCGACGACCTGCTCGCCTTCGCCTTCGAGGCCGCCGCGGCCCGCAACGTGCCGCTGCAGGTCGTCCATGGCCGAAGTCTGCCGCTTCATGCGCACACTCCATGGGGAGTGGACCACGAGGTCACCAAAAAGATCACGGAGGAGGCACATCAGCAGCTGGGGCAGGTCCTCCGCCCCTGGCGCGAGAAGTTCCCTGCCGTGGAGCCGGTCGACGCCGTCCGCCTCGAAAGCCCCGCCGAGGCTGTCGTGCGCGCCGCCGAGGGAGCCGGTCTGCTGGTCGTCGGCCGGCGCAAGCGCCGCCCCTCGCTCGCACCACGCCTCGGTCCCGTGGCTCATGCCGCTCTGCACCACGCGCGCTGCCCTGTCGCCGTCGTCCCCCATGACTGAGCCGACCCCGTTGAACGAGCTGATCGCGACAGCGCGCCAGGAGCACACTGCCGTGATCCGGCCTGGCACCGCCTCTGACACCGGCGCGCTCCCTCGGGCGGAGGTGCGCGAGACTCATACCGCAGTCGTGTTCTTCGTCGGTGATCGCGCCTACAAGCTCAAGAAGCCCGTCGACCTGGGGTTCCTCGACTACACCACCGTGGAGGCACGGCGGACCGCATGCGAGCGGGAAGTCTCTCTCAACCGTCGCTTCGCCCCGGATGTCTACCTGGGTGTGGGCGAGATCAGGGTCCCCGACGCGGAGCCGCCCGAGCCCCTCGTGGCGATGCGCCGCCTGCCGGAGGAGCGCCGCCTGTCCCGGCTCGTACGAGATGGTGCGGTCGTCGACGACGCTCTGCGGTCCGTCGCCCGGCTGCTCGCCACCCGTCACGCGAGTGCACCCCGCACACCGGACGTGGACGCGCAGGGCACACGGGACGCCCTGTCGTCGCGCTGGGAGGCGAGCTTCGCGCAGGTGCGTGAGATGAGCGGAGAGGGCCATGTCCCCGACGGCGTGGAAGAGATCGCGCGGCTGGTCCGCCGCTATCTCGCCGGACGCGAGAAGTTGTTCGAGACGCGCATCGAGCAGGGTCGGATCGTCGACGGGCACGGCGACCTGCTCGCCGAGGACGTCTTCTGCCTCGACGACGGCCCCCGCGTGTTGGACTGTCTGGAGTTCGACGACCATCTGCGCTACGTCGACGGCCTCGACGACGCCGCCTTCCTCGCCATGGACCTCGAACAGCTCGATGCCCCGGAATCGGCGGCGTTCTTCCTCGCCCGGTACAGCGAGTACTCCGGCGACCCCGCACCACCCTCGCTGCGGCATCACTACGTCGCCTACCGCGCCTTCGTCCGTGCCAAGGTCTCCCTGATCCAGGCCCGCCAAGGCGCCCCGGGCGCCGGCCCCGCCGCACGGCGACTGATCACGACGGCCCTGCGTCACCTGCGCGCCTCCGCCGTCGGGCTGACCCTCGTGGGAGGACTCCCCGGTAGCGGGAAGTCCACCCTCTCCGGTGCACTCGCCGACCGCCTGGGCGTCACCCTGCTCAGCAGCGACCGACTGCGCAAGGAACTCGCGGGCATCCCTGCCGACCAGCCCGCTCCCGCCCCCTTCGGCGAGGGTCTGTACACGCCCGAGTGGACCGCCACGACCTACGCGGCCCTGCTGGAACGCGCGGCCACCCTGCTGTCCCGGGGCGAATCCGTCGTCCTCGACGCCACCTGGTCGAACGCCGCACAGCGCGAAGCCGCACACCGTATGGCCGAACGCACCGGCGCCGACCTCGTGGCCCTGCACTGCCAGGTCCCGGACGAGACGACGGCGGCCCGCCTGGAACGCCGCACCGCCGGACCGTCCGACGCCGACCTCGACGTGGCGCTCGCGATCGCTGACCGGGAGCCTCCGTGGGCCGAGGCCGTCGCGATCGACACCGGCGGCTCCCTGGAGGCCGCGGTCTCCCAGGCGCTGGCAGCCGTACGCCCGCACGACACCGGCCCCCTGGTCTTCCGCCGTCCCTACATGGAGCCGGACTAGGGCGTGTTTCAGAAGC
>NZ_MWIG01000720.1:0-5343 GCF_002156145.1 Streptomyces sp. NRRL B-24572
GCCAGGTACCTGTACCGGGTTACCTGGCCGACGGTTTGGCTCGTATGGGTGGCCGAATTCCCCCGCAGTGGGGATCTTCCCGTCTGCCGGGGGTGAATGAACGAGATTGCTCGTTGCCTGGCCTGGGGGAATGCCGGTTGTTGAGGTGTGAGTACATCGACTACCAGCCCGATACTGACCCACCACACCAGCCGGCCTGACACGGGCGCGGACACCGCGCCCTGCGCCATAGTCGCCCATTCCTGCACCCCGGTCGGTGACACGCTGGTCGTTCACCTGACCGGGGAGATCGACCACTACAGCGCCGCTCCCGTTCGCGAGATACTCGCCGCGGCACACGGTTTTCGCGGCCTGGTTCTGGACTGCTCCCGCGTGACGTTCGCCGACTCCGGTCTCCTGGCCCTGCTGGACGGCTGGACCGGGCCTCACCGCCGCGTACGGCTGACGAACGCCTCCTTCCCCGTGCAACGCCTTCTCGACGTCGCAGCTGTTGCCGGCCAGCATCGCCCTGACACGGGACGCCCCGGGCGGGCGGCACGGCCCCCGGCCCCGGCTGTGAGCGCCGCCCCCGGGCACGGCCCGCTCGACAAGGGCAGCACCACGACGCGGACGAGGCGGTCATGACGTTCATGCTCCTGACCATGACGCCGATGCTGACCGCAGTCCTCCTCCTGCGCTGGGAGCCCGGCACCCGAACGGCCCGGCCAGGCCCGTACCCGGGCCGGCGCTCGCGACCTGCGGTCGGAGCGTGGCGCGAGCGCCGGGTCCAGGTCCGGCCGGGCGGCGGATTGCTCCTGCCGGCCGGAGGCCCCTTGTGGGTGATCCACCGGTCGGCCCGCACGGCTCCGGTCGCCTGGCCTCCGACCGGCCTCGGGTGGTCGGTCCGCCAGATGCGGTGAGCTGACTCTCCCCCCTCCACACCGTGGGTCGAGGGTGCCGGGACTTCTCCCGGCACCCTCCGCGTGCTCACGCGCGCGGGCGAGGAATGCGCTGGTGCGGGAAGGGCAGACGTGCTGGGTGAAGAGCCCCGCACGTACGGTGGAGCGGAGGTGTGGCGGTGGCAGACGACCCCAGCGCTTGTACCAAGAAGCGGACAGCAGAGTTCGAAGGAACGACCTCGCCTTCCCGGGCCCGTGATGTGACCCGAGGCTTCCTGGCCGGCCTGAGACCGCCACCCGGCGACGAAGCCGCCGCTGCGGTCGTCTGCGCCGGGTTCTATGCCGACGCGGATCCGAATCGGATAACCCCCGCGAGCAGCTGAGACCTGTCGATGTGCCCTCACCGTCGTCGGTGGCAGGCCGCAGATAAGAACGGGCGAGCCCATGCAGCGAGGGGTCTTGCAGCCCCGGGGCTGTCGGCGGCACGAGTCCCGTGGGGTTGGGCCAGCCCGCGCACACGTCATCCCGCCACCAACGCACACCGGCGCGGGAACGACACGGCTCACGAGAACCCGCCTCCCCGCGAGCTCCTGCGGATACGGCAGCGGCGGGTCAGAGCCGGACGATGACGAGGGCGGTGTCGTCGGTGGCGCCTCCCGCCGGGAGCAGTTCGTACAGCAGGGTGTCGGCGAGACGTTCGGGATCGACCGTTCTGTGGCGGGTGAGGGCGTCGGCCAAGCGGGCGAGGCCCGCGTCGATGTCCTCGCGGCGGCGTTCGATCAGGCCGTCGGTGTACAGGACGAGGGTGTCGCCCTCGGTGAACGCGGCGGTGGCCTGAGGCCGGGCGACGTGGTCGGGGCGGGCGCCGAGTGGGGGATCGGTGGCCTGGTCGAGAAACTCCACCGTGCCATCCGCATGCAGCACGGCGGGTGGAGGGTGGCCGGCGCTGCTGTAGGTCAGGGCGTGCGTGTCCCAGTCGACACAGACCTCGACGGCGGTGGTGTTCTCGGCCCCTTCGACGGAGCGGGCGTACAGACCGAGGACCTCGAGCGCCTGGGCCGGGCCGTCGGCGACGCGGGACGCGGCGGACAGGGCGCTGCGCAGCAGCCCCATGACGCCGGCGGCCGGCAGGCCATGGCCGACGACGTCGCCGACGGCGACACCGATCCGGTCGCCAGGCAGATCGACGAGGTCATACCAGTCGCCGCACACGTTCAGCGATCCGACCGCGGGCCGGTAGCGCACCGCGGCACGATGATGACCCACCCGCCCTGGGACGGGCAGCATCGCTTCCTGCAGGGCGAGAGCGACCTCGCGTTCGCGGGCATGCGCCTCGCGCAGCCTTTCATTGACTTCCTGCAACTCCCGGGCACGGGTGTACAGCTCCGCCTCCAGAACCCGTGCACGGCTGCCCTCCGGCCCGCCACGAGCCCTGATGAGCTCAGTGACTTCCTCCACCCGGTGCACCAGCAGCTCCACCCGGCCGTCCGGGCCGACGACGGGAGCGTTGACCGGGCTCCAGTACCGCTCCTCCCACTCACCAGGCCGCTCCGGCGACTCCACGTCGTAACGTTGCAGCGCCATCGTGTCCCGCTCCCCGGAGGCCAGCACCCGCCTCAGCGACGCCTCCAGATTCCGCGCACCGGTCGCGCCGGCATCGTTCGGGTTGTCGGGGAACACATCGAACAGATACCGGCCCACCAACTGCTCCCGCGACCGGCCGGACAGTCGCACGAACTCCTCGTTCACGTCCGCGTACACCAGCTCCGGGGTCAGCAGGGCGACCATGCCGGGCAGTGCCTGGAACACTGCCGCGTAGTCGATTCCCGTCGCCATCACTGCCTGCCCAGCGCTCGATATCGTCCGTGACTCCCACGATAAGAGCGATGGGTGACGGCGCGCTCGCTCAGGACGCTGTGCGCGTCGGACCCCGGCGCAGATGCTCGGTACCGGTCCCTCTCCGCCCGTGCCCGCGCGACGAGCGGTGGTGATCGCGAGTGGCTCGGCGAGCCGGGCCGGTTCGGCGGCAGGCTCACGGGTCGCTGAAGTGACCAAGCCGCCACCTCGCTGGAACGAGAGCTCAGGATCTTCCGCGCCGGGGAGGTAGTGGCGATGGTGCAGTGAGGGCGGGCGGGCCAGCAGGTCGACACCACCTCATGGTGGAACCGGCCAGGTGGACGTGGATGGTCTTGCCTCCTTCGGGGGCGGGCCGGACGTCCACCTGGGAGGCCAGGCTGTGGACCAGCGGCCAGCCGTACCCGCCTCCGCCCCGCGAGTTCTGGTGTTCGCGTTCGGGGTGGTTCGGGGCTGGGGTCGCTGACGTCGATGTCGATGCCGTCCCCTGCCCAGGAAATACCAAAAAACAGGGACCGGGCGTGTAGCGGACGGCATTGGTCACCAGCTCGATGGTGACCAGCAAGGCCTCGTACTGCAGGGCTACCGGTGGCAGATGGCCGGTGAGTAGGGCGTCGCCTATGAAGCGGCGGGCCTCTGCACGGGCCCTGACCGCCGCCCCCTTGCCGACGCAGGCGCAGTGCCGTCGGCAGAGACGGATTATCGCCCTCCTTCGGACTTTCGACGCTTTGTGCCCGGATAGCGCGCGCATGCCCCGCCCAGGGCGAGGCATGCACTCCATGCCTCCACGATCCGCCGCGCGGCGAAGCAATCGCACTGCGTGCCCAGAGGAGCGCGGTCCGCGTGCTGCTCCGTTGTGCCGACGTCTCCCAGGTCGAATACGCGAGGGTTGGGGCACGCGGAGGGCACGGCAGGTGCCCAGAGGTCTAGACAAGAACGAAGCCCTAGGTCGCTGACCTGGGGCTTCGTAGAAGAGCGGATGACGGGAATCGAACCCGCGCTATAAGCTTGGGAAGCTCATGTTCTACCATTAAACTACATCCGCACAGCGGCCGGGTGATCCGTGCCGCATCGTTGCACACTGTACCCCATGTGCCACTTGAGGCGAAGCTCATGCCTTCGGGTGTGCGGAGTGCCGCGTGGAGGGCGCCCCCTTCATCCCCTAATGTGGCTGATCGTCCACCACATGTGTAGGGGAAGGGACTTGATGGCTTCGATGGAGCGCACCGTCGTCCGTTGTGCCGAAGGGCATGTGTTCAGTACCGCCTCGTTCCCGCTTCAGCAGCTCGGTGCCGGGCGGATCGGGCCCGGGCGGCTCATCCGGTGTCCGCGGTGTGCGCGGTTGCGGCACGCGGTGCCGGTGGAGGTCGGGCGGCGCTGAGCCGTGAGGTGCCGGGGCGCGGGTGCCTGCCGATTGGGGCAGGTCCGCGCCCTCTGCGTATCGTGGGGGACGTGCTTCTCTCAGACAAGGACATCCGGGCCGAGATCGATGCCGGACGGGTGCGCATCGACCCGTACGACGAATCCATGGTGCAGCCCTCGAGCATCGACGTGAGGCTTGACCGCTTCTTCCGGGTGTTCGAGAACCACCGCTACCCGCACATCGATCCCGCCGTCGAGCAGCTCGACCTGACGCGCGAGGTCGAGCCGGAGGGCGACGAGGCGTTCATCCTGCACCCGGGCGAGTTCGTGCTCGCCTCGACCTACGAGGTCATCACCCTGCCGGACGACATCGCCTCGCGCCTTGAGGGGAAGAGTTCCCTGGGGCGGCTCGGGCTCGTCACGCACTCGACCGCCGGGTTCATCGACCCCGGCTTCTCGGGGCACGTGACCCTGGAGCTGTCGAACCTCGCCACCCTGCCGATCAAGCTCTGGCCGGGGATGAAGATCGGCCAGCTGTGCATGTTCCGGCTGAGCTCGCCCGCCGAGTTCCCGTACGGGAGCGAGCGGTACGGCTCGCGGTACCAGGGCCAGCGGGGGCCGACGGCCTCCCGCTCCTACATGAACTTCCATCGGACCCAGGTGTGAGGCGGTCGCAGGCATGAGTGAAGTACGCGAGAACCTGACGTACGAGGGCTTCGGCACCGCCGTCCGCGAGCTGGCGCAGACCATCGCCGACGACGGCTACGAGCCCGACGTCGTGCTCTCCATCGCCCGCGGCGGCGTCTTCGTCGCCGGCGGTCTGGCCTACGCCCTGGACTGCAAGAACATCCACCTGGTGAACGTCGAGTTCTACACCGGGGTGGGGACCACCCTGGAGATGCCGGTCATGCTGGCGCCCGTCCCGGACGCGATCGACTTCAGCGACAAGAAGGTGCTCATCACCGACGACGTCGCCGACACCGGCAAGACGCTCAAGCTCGTCCACGACTTCTGCGTCGACCACGTCGCCGAGGTCCGCTCCGCCGTCATCTACGAGAAGTCCCACTCCCTCGTGAAGTGCGAGTACGTGTGGAAGAAGACCGACGAGTGGATCAACTTCCCCTGGTCGGTCGAGCCGCCCGTCGTGAGGCGTGAGGGTCAGGTTCTCGACGCCTGAGTTCCCGGACGTGAGAAAGGCCCCCACCGGTGCGGTGGGGGCCTTTCTCACGTCCGTACGCGAACCTCTACA
>NZ_MWIG01000721.1:0-181 GCF_002156145.1 Streptomyces sp. NRRL B-24572
CAGGCCGACGGCGGCGAGGGTCCGCTCCGGGATCCGGCGGAGCAGCGGGCCCGAGACCAGGCCCGCGAGGACCGAGCCCACGCCCTGGACCGCGTACAGGACACCGACGTACGCGGGCGCGTGCCCGAACCCCTCGTCCACGACGGCGTAGATCGCGGCGCCGTTCACCCCGGCGAGCAGC
>NZ_MWIG01000721.1:208-10821 GCF_002156145.1 Streptomyces sp. NRRL B-24572
GCCGCGACCGCGAAGGTCACCGCGTCCAGGAGGGCGACGGGCCCGCCGCCGTACGCGGCGAAGAGCCCCGCCGCGACCAGCGGGGCGATCAGCTTCATCGACTCGTTCGCCGTCATCCGCAGCCCGTTGAACGTGCCGAGCCGATCCTCGTCGACCACGCTCGCCATCAGGGCCTGCTCCGCCGCGTCGTGGACGGAGCCCTGCGCCCCGTAGAGGACGAGGACCGCGAAGAGCAGCCACACCCGGTCCGCCGACTCCACCCACAGCAGGAGCGGCAGCAGGCACGCCATCGCCAGGTTCAGGACGACCAGGAGCGGTCTGCGCCGCACCCGGTCGGCGAGCGTGCCGAGCAGCGGCCCGAGGAGCACGGGCGCCCACAGGGCGAAGGAGGCCAGGGCCGCCAGGCTGTCCGAGCCCGTGAGGGACTTGACCCAGATCCCGGAGACCAGCCACATCGCCGTCGTGCCGAATCCGGACACGACGACACCTGTCAGATACCAATACCAACGCATGGCCGAAGGCTGGCGTCTGAGGCGGTCCGCGGGGATCGGTCAGATGCCCTAGGAATCAGGGCCGGCGGCCCCTGCGCCACCCCGTCACATCCGGCGATCGCCCTGGTCGGGCGGTGTTCCGGCGCCGCGGGGCGCCGGACCCGCGGTAGCCCGCAGCGCGGCGCGCGCCGCCGCGCACAGCTCGTCGTCCTCCGGTACGGACCGCCAGCCGCCGTGCTCCACCGGCCGCTCGTCCGCGTCGAGGAACGCCCGGAGCACGGGCACGGCGGGCGCGGCCGCCGGGCCGATCCGGCCGAGCAGCCGGACCGTCTCCGTGACCGCCCGGGTGGCGCCCCCGCCGGTGTACGGCTCGACCGCCGCCACCAGCACCGGCACGACCTCTTCCGCCCTCCCGGTGATCCGCCACAGCGCCTCGCCCACCCGCACCGGCACCCATCCCGTCGCCTCGGAGCGCAGCAGCTCGCGCAGCCGGTCCGCGTACGGGGCACCCGCCGGGCCCAGCTCGCCGAGCACGATCGCCGTGTGGTCGTTCCCGTACGGCTCGTCGAGCCGCGGCAGGTACAGCGCCAGCGCGGGCCCCCGGTCGCCGGTGAGCCTGCCGTACGCACGGGCCAGGGCACGTGCCGCGAAGGGCAGGCCCTCCGGCGGGGCGTCGATCAGGGCCCGCAGCCGGTCCCGGTCCACGGCCGCGGCCGCCTCCGGGCCGATCGCGGCGAGCGCCTCGGCCGCCCACACGGCGCCGTCGGTCTCGAGAAGGCCGCACAGCTCGGGGACCGCGGGAGCGGCGGCCGGGCCCCAGGCCGTCAGGACCTGGGCCAGCGCCCGCGCCTCGTCGACCGACCGTACGGCGGCGAGCCGGGTCCGCAGCGGAGGCAGCAGCACGCGCGCGTGGGCGGCGAGCGGGCCGAGGGTCTCGCTGAGGCTCAGCTCGTGCGTCCACCAGCCCTCGGAGTGGACCGAGAAGTACCCGAAGCCCAGCCGTTCCCCGCCGAGGCGGCGCGCGAGCGGGGCGGCGCAGCGCGGGTCGCCGGTCCGGGACAGCGCCCACAGGGCGTGGTCCTGCGCGGGCAGGTACGGCTCGCCCTCGTCGTCGGTCATGGCGGCCAGCCGGTCCGCCCAGGGCAGTGCGGCGGTCCCGCACATGCCGAGCACCCGGGCGGCGAACAGCCGGTTGTCGGGTTCGGGGTCGTCGAGCAGTTCCGCCGCGGTCGGCAGCAGGAGGGGGACGGCCGAGCGCCGGCGGCTCAGCTCCCCGGCGGCCGCCTCCAGGGCCTCGCGCCGGGTCGACGCGGTGGGGTGCCCGAGCAGCCGGGTGAGGTGCCCGGTCCGCTCCGCCAGGGTCCCGCCGAGCAGCTTCACCGCCTCGGCCACCCGGTACCCCCCGAGGTCGCCGCCCGCGAGCACCTCGTCCACCACGCGCGCGTGGTGCCCGGGGGCGCCGGCGACCCGCAGGGCGGCCACGGCCCGAAGACGCTCCCCGGGGCCCGCGTCCGGGGCCGTCAGCCCGCGGAGCCGGGCGAGCGTCGGCTCCCGCTCCCGGTCCGCGTGGCCGGCCAGCTCGCCCGCCGCGTCCACGAGCGCGCCCAGGACCTCCGGCACGGTCTCCCGGGCGTGCCGCGTCCACAGGGCGGCGAGGGCCTCGTCGGCCCGCCCGTGGGCCTCTTCGAGGGCGCCGACGGCCGCCGTCCGTACCTCCGGCTCGGGGTCGTGGAGCAGCGGCAGCAGGCCTGGGACCGCCGTGTCCCAGGCCTCGGCCCAGCCGGGCGCGATCCAGCGGGGCTCGACCCGGTTGCCCTCGGCGGCGACGCAGGCGACCAGGTCGACCAGGTCGATCCGTACCGGCGCGTCGACGGAGGGGTCGGTGGCCGCGCGGACGAGGAAAGGGAGGGCGGCGACGGCGGCCGACGCGACGCAGCCACCCTGGTGGTGCACGCTCATGTACAGCGTGTCGGCCGCGTCGGCGGCCTCGTCCGGCCGGTACAGGGCGCGCAGCAGCCCCGGGACGTCCGCCGCAGGACCGTACGCGTGACGGTGGGACGCCCAGTCGACGTCGTCGAGCCCGGCGAGCGGGTCGGGCCCGCCCGGATGCCGTTCGCTCACGCCCGCGCCTCCGTCCGTACGGCCGCCCGCTTCTCGTACCGCAGCGCGACCCCCGTCACCACCGCGCCGAGCCCCTCCCACAGGCCCACGCCGAGGAAGCCGGCCGGGGCGCGGCCGGTGACGACCGCCAGGGTGAAGACCGTGAAGGTGAGCAGCCGGAAGGGGACCGTCCAGCGGAAGAAGGGCTTCCAGTCGGCGAGGGCGGCCAGGACGTAGTAGACGCCCATGTTGAGCGCGGCCATCGAGGAGGCCGTCAGGAAGACCAGGGTGTGGTCCCCGTCGGCGCGCCCGCCCGCGGGCACCGGCTCGAAGCCCATGACGGTGAGCAGGGCGTCAGGGGCGACCAGGCCCACCACCCCCAGGGCGGCGGCGAGCACGCCGAAGACCGCCATGGTCCAGCCGGACAGGGAACGGGGCAGGCGCACGGCGGTCCTCCGCGAGGTGAGTGCAGGGTCAGCGGATCGAATACGCGCTCGGTTCACGAGCGTGACCCTGCATATCGTGCGACGGGGACCCGCGGCCAATCGGTCCCCGTCTCACGTCACTTCACTTCAGCGCGGCTTCCATCATCTTCTGCGCCACCGGGGCCGCCAGGCCGTTGCCGCTGACCTCGGAGCGGGCCGCGCCCGAGTCCTCGATCATGACCGCGACGGCGACCTGCTTCCCGGTCGAGGCGTCCTTGGCGTACGAGGTGAACCAGGCGTACGGCGTCTTGCTGTTGTTCTCGCCGTGCTGCGCGGTGCCGGTCTTGCCGCCGACCTCGGCGCCGTCCACGGCCGCGTTGGTGCCGGTGCCCTTCTCCACCACGGTGACCATCGCGCTCCGCAGCTGCTCGGCCGTCGAGGAGGAGACGATCCGCTCGGTGTCGCCGTCCTCGTACGAGGTCAGCGCGTCGCCGTCGGAGTCGACGACCTCCGAGACCATGTGCGGGGCGGCGAGCAGGCCGTCGTTGGCGATCGCGGCCGACACCATGGCCATCTGCAGCGGGGTGGCGGTCACGTCGAACTGGCCGATGCCGGTCAGCGCCGTCTGCGCCTTGTCCATGCCGGAGGGGTACACGCTCGCGTAGGCGCGGACCGGGACGTCCAGCTCGGCGTCGTTGAAGCCGAACTTCTCCGCCATCGCCCTCACCTTGTCCTGCCCCAGGTCGGCGGCCATCTTGCCGAAGACGTTGTTGCAGGAGTAGCGGAGCGCGGTGCGGATCGTGGCGTTCTCACAGGGCGCGGAGGCGTTCTCGTTCCTCAGCACGGTCCGGGTGCCCGGCAGGGTGTACGGGTCGGGGCTCTTCGTCGCCGTGTCGACGGAGCCGTACAGGCCGTCCTCCAGGGCGGCGGCCGCGACGACCAGCTTGAAGGTGGAGCCGGGCGGGAGCGGCTGCCGGAGCGCGCGGTTCACCAGCGGCTTGTCCTCGTCGGCCATCAGCTGCTTCCAGACGTCGCCGTCGTTCGTCCCGGAGATCTTCGACGGGTCGTAGGACGGGGTGGAGACCATGGCGAGGATTCGGCCGGTCGCCGGGTCGACGGCGACGGCCGCGCCCTTCTTGCTCCCGAGCGCCCGGTAGGCGGCCTTCTGCACGTCCGGGTCGATCGTGGTGACGACCGTGCCCGGCTGCTGCTGCTTGCGGGTGACGGCGTCCAGGGGGTTCTTCAGCCGGTCGTCGGTGCCGTCGAGGACATGGGAGTAGATGCCCTCCAGCTGGGTGGCTCCGTACGCCTGCGAGCTGTAGCCGGTGACCGCCGCGTACAGCTCGCCGTCCGTGTACGTGCGCTTGTACGCGAGGTCCGATCCCTCCGTCCTCTTCGAGCCGGTGACCGGGGAACCGGCCACGACGATGTTCCCGAGCGGCTGCGCGTACTGCGCGATGGTCTTCCGCCGGTTCTTCGAGTCGTCCGCGAGCGCCTTGCCTTCGTACGCCTGCACCCAGGTGGCCCGCCCGAGGAGGGCGAGCACCAGGACCAGGACGAAGACCGACGTGTGCCTGATCGTCTTGTTCATCGCACTGGTGGGGACGAACGGGCCGGTGCCGGACGTTCCGGATGTGGCCCGTTTCTCAGCCAACCTTCATGTCCGAGCATCGTGTGATCATGTTGAGGCCCTGGGGAGGGGCCCGAGACGTACGGGATGAGGAGCCGGTGTGAGCAGGGGGGGAGCAGGACGGTTCGTCCGTGCCGGACGAGGTGTGGGAGGAGTTCCTCCGGACCTCCGTCGAGGGCGCGGGCGACGCGCCGAAGGAGCCGTCCGCGCGGGCCCGCGAGGTCGCCGGCCGGCTGCGGGCCGAGCCCGCGGAACCGACTCCGTGGCGCGCGCACGTGCCCGCCCGGCGGCCCCGGCGGCGCAAGGGCCGGTACGTGGCGGGGTTCGTGGCCTGCCTCGTGCTGCTCGTCGTGGCCCTGGACCCGGGCGGGTTCGTCGGCTGGTCCGGCGGCGACGGCGATCCGGCCGGGAAGCCCCTCGCGCAGGAGTCGGAGCGGCCGGACCAGGCACCGCCCGCCGAGCCGGGCGGGCGGCCCACCCTCGACGAGCCCTTCCGGGGCTCCCCGGCGGCCCGCTGGGCGAACGGCACGGCCGGCATCACCGTGCCCCCTGCCGAGGCGACCGGCTGGATGACGAAGGCCGAGGTGGAGCGCGCGCTCGCGCGGACCCGCGACTTCCTCGCCGCGTCCGGCCTGGATCCGGCGGTGCTGCGCGGCGGACGCCCGGAGAGGGCGATCGCCCTGATGAACCCGCACCAGAAGGACGTCACGACCTTCGTCACGACCTCCCTGGCCACCCCCGGCAAGGACCACGACCCGCTGCTGCTCTTCAGCCGCTTCGACCCGGCGCAGGCGCGCCCGGTCGGGGACGTGGTGAAGACCCGCGGCCGGATGAGCTTCCGGGAGGGGCGGCTCGGGGCCCTGGAGGTGACCGCCGACGTCACGTACGTGTACCCGGTCGCGCCGGCCGGCGGCGGCGACGAGGTCGTGCGCGTGATCGTCCGGCGGGAGACCGTGGTGAGCTGGGACGACCCGTCGAAGGTGATCACCGAGAAGGGCACCTTCAGCCTCCTGTCGTACAAGACCGACATGACGAACGGCGGCTGTGACGACGTCACCGGCTATTTCCGGCCGGAGTTCGGCGGGGGAGGGGCGGCCGCCGGCACGGGCGGCGAGACGATCGACCCGTACGACCGGACGGGGCCGATCGCGGAGGGCGGTGGCGGCTGCGCGACGGCTACGCGCTCCTGAGGCGGCGGGGGCGCCGCCCGGCCGGGCGCGGGCCCGCACGGTGGGCGGGCCTGGTCAGCCCGCTCCCGCGAAGCCCGACTCGTACGCCAGGATCACCGCCTGCGTCCGATCCCGCGCCCCCAGCTTCGACAGAACCGCCGCCACATGCGTCTTCACCGTCGCCGGCCCCACCCCCATCCGGGCGGCGATCTCCGCGTTCGTGAGGCCCGTCGTCACCAGGCGGAGCACCTCCGCCTCCCGTTCGGTGAGCCGTGCCACCCAGGGCGGCGCCACCGGCGGCCGGCGGCGGGCGTGTTCGGCGGCCAGGCCCCGTACCGCCGCCGGGTAGAGCAGCGAGTCGCTCCGCGCGACAAGCCGGACCGCGCTCACCAGTTCCTCCGCCGCCGCCCGCTTCAGCAGGAAGCCGGCCGCGCCGACGCGCAGCGCGTCGTACACGTAGGAGTCGTTCTCGAAGGTGGTCACCACCACGATCCGCGGCGGCTCCGCCATCCCGGCGAGGATCTGCTCGGTGGCCCGGATCCCGTCGATCTCCGGCATCCGCACGTCCATGAGGACGACGTCCGGCCGCTCGGCCCGCACCACCGACACCGCCTCGGCGCCGGTGGACGCCTCGCCGACGACCTCCAGGTCGGGCTCCGCGTCCAGGATGACCCGCAGGGCCGTCCTGACCATCCGCTCGTCGTCGGCGAGGACGATCCTGATCGCCGGGGCGCTCACCGGGGGATCCTCGCCGTGAGGCGCCAGGCGCCGTCCGCCGGACCCGCCTCGGCGGTGCCGCCGAGCAGCCGGGCCCGCTCGGCGATCCCGCGCAGGCCCCGCCCGCCGTCGGGCCGGGTGACCGGGGGCCGGTCGGGCAGGGGGTTCTCCATGGTGATCTCCAACTCCTCGGTACGGGCGTCGAGCCGTACGGTGACGGGCGCGCCGCCCGCGTGCCGGGCCGCGTTCGTCAGCCCTTCCTGGACGATCCGGTACGCCTCCCGGGACAGCGCCTCCGGTACGGAGCCCAGCGCCCCGTCCACCGTGAGCGCCACCCGCGGGCCTGCGCCCCGCACCAGGGCCTCCAGGGCGTCGAGCCCCGGACCGGGGCCGTGCTCCGGTGTGTCGTCGTTCCTCAACAGGCCGAGAACCCAGTCCAGTTCGCCGACCGTGCGCCGGGTGGTCTCCTCGATCGCGGTCAGCGCCTCCCGTACGAACTCCAGGTCGGCCTTGTCGCCGTCCAGGACCCGGCGGGCCGCGCCCGCCTGGAGGGTGACCGCGCTCAGCGCGTGGCCGACCGAGTCGTGCAGTTCACGGGCGAGCCGGTTGCGGGACTCGGCCTCGGCGGCGCGCCGTTCGGCCGCCGCGAGCCGGTCCGCCGGGCTGGGCCCGAGCAGCCGGGGCGCCTGCCGGGCGAGCAGGGCGCCGGTCGCGGCGGCGACGGCGGCGAGCCCGAGCAGCATCAGCAGGCCCGCCGGGATCGCGGCCCAGACCCACCAGGGCCGGTCGAGACCCCAGTACCGGCCGAGTTCGGAGTCCCGGAGCCCCGGCGAGAACGGCAGCGCCATGACGGCGACCGCGAACGGCGGCAGGGCGAGCGTCGCCCCGCTGATCAGCGCCCCGGCGCCCAGGTGGAGGGTGAACCAGCCGGCCGTCCGGACCCTGGCCTCCCGTCCGCGCGCCGGTCCGTCCGCGAACCGGTCCGCCGCCACCCCGCACAGGGCCCGCGCCGCCGCCACCGACATCGGCCGGGCCAGCGGGAAGAGCGCGACGACGGCGGCGAGCGGCAACCCCACCGCGTACGCCCCGAACTGCACCCCCAGGCTGCCGCCGAACAAGCCGCCGCCGCCGAGCAGCGGCCCCATGACGAGGGTGCCGACCATCCAGAACGGCATGAACAGCGCGCCGCCCAGGATCAGATGGAGCCAGCGCAGCCTGGCCCGCTGCCCGAACAGGGCCGCAACCGGTCTCACGCCCCGGCGCTCCGCCGCCGGAGGAACAGTGCCACGCACGCGGCGAGAAGGAACCCGGTGATCATGTCGCCAGCGTAGGACAGCTGTACGAGCCCGGGGACGTGCTTCGACGGATCCGGATCGGGCAGCAGCGCGACGAGCGACAGGTAGGCGCCCCAGCAGCCCACGGCGCCCGAGGCCGTCCAGGCCAGGGCGAGCGTGGTGCGGACCCGGAGCCGGGCGGGCCGGCGCAGCGCCAGGAAGAGGGTGAAGGCGACGGCGACGGCGACGAAGAGGAACCGGTTGGCCTCCAGGACGTAGTCGTCGGAGTCGCGTTCGGCGATCAGCCGGGCGGACAGGCCCGTGGTCGAACCGGCCGCCCACAGCACATGGAGCGTGGCGGGCACGAGGGCGACGACCGCGCCGGCCACGGCGAGGGCCCGCGTCCCGAGCCCGGACGCGCGGGCGGAGAGCTCGCCGAGCCGGCCCTGCCACAGGGGGCTCCAGCGGTCCCGGGCGTACAGGACGAAAAGGGTGCCGAGGGCGAGGCCCTGGAGGATGAACCCGCCGTAGACGACGCCGAAGACCCACTCGTCCAGGAAGGGTTCGGCGGGTGCGGCGGCCTTCTCGTCGCCGGTGACGAGGGCGACCGCGAGCTGCGCCGGGTAGCCGGCCATGATCGGGGCGAGCAGCCCGGTCGCCGCCCACATGGGGAGGGCGAGCAGCCACGCGGGGAACCGTCGGCCCCAGGCCTGGGTGAGCAGCAGGGCGAGGACGACGACGAGGACGTCGGCGACCACCGAGACGGAGTTGGCGATCACCATCATCTGCCGGTGCTCCAGGAGCACGCTCCCGGCCGGGATGCCGATCCGGCTGCCCGCCACCCAGGCGACCTTGAGCGAGATGTACGGGAGGCAGGCGAGGATCGCGAGGACGCGCAGCGCCCGGCGGGCGGCGCTCGGACGGTGGTCGGCGGCGGGCGCCGGGGCGGGGAGGTGCGCGGTTTCTGTCATGGCTCCACGCTCCCGCGCGGGCCCCGGCCGGCACCTCCTGCCGAACGGTGAACCGCCTCCGCCGCACGGGGGAGGAGCCCCTCCTCCCCCGTGCGTGAATTGACCCGTGTTTCCGACGGTCAATTGCCCCTGCTCGGAAGGTCAATGGCCTCCTAGGGTGGTGATCATGAACGAGATCGAGACCTTCGCCCCGCTCCTCACCCGCGCCGCCACCGCCGAGACCACCGCCGACCCGAGCAGTGTGATGACCCTCCTCGCCGACTCCGACACCACCGGCGGGCAGCTCACCAGCTACCGCTCCTCGTTCGCGAAGGGCGCGGTCGGCGCCCCGGCGCACTTCCACACCAAGGCCTCGGAGATGTTCTTCGTGCTCGGCGGCTCGCTGCAGGTCCTGGTCGGCGAGGAGCTGACCGTCCTGGAGCAGGGCGACTTCCTCCTCGTCCCGCCGCACACCCCGCACGCCTTCGCGGCGGCGCCCGGCGCCGAGGCCGACGTCCTCTTCGTCTTCACGCCGGGCATGGCCCGCTTCGACTACCTGCGCCTCCTCGGCCGCGTCATGCGGGGCGAGGCGGGCGTCGAGGAGATCAAGGCCTCCTCGGAGCGGTACGACAACCACTACGTCGACAGCCCGGTCTGGCGGAAGGCCCTCGCCGACCGCGCCTGAGCGCGCGCCTCACGGGCGGCGGGTCGCAGGCGTCGGTCGGTCCCGTGCGTCACAGGCGGCGGGTCGCCAGGGTCAGCCGGTCCCGCGCGTCGAACAGCGCGTCCTTGATCATCCGTTCGTGGGCCGGGGTGAGCCGTGCCACCGGCACCGAGCAGCTGATCGCGTCCCGCGCCGGAGTCCGGTAGGGGACCGCGACGCCGAAGCAGCGCAGCCCCAGGGTGTTCTCCTCGCGGTCCACCGCGTAGCCCTGCTCGCGGACGGCGTGCAGCTCCTCGATGAGCTTCTCGCGGTCGGTGATCGTGTGCTCGGTCAGCGCCGGGAGCGTCTCCGGGAGCAGCTTGCGCACCTGCTCGTCGCTGTGGGTGGCGAGCAGCGCCTTGCCCAGCGCGGTCGAGTGCGCGGGCAGCCGGCGCCCGACCCGGGCGAACGGCCGCAGATAGTGCTGGGACTGACGGGTCGCCAGGTAGACGACGTTGGTGTCGTCGAGGCGCGCGAGGTGGATGGTCTCGGTGGTGTCGTCGGAGAGCCGGTCGAGGGTGGGCCGGGAGGCGGCCACCACCTCGTCGCCGTCGATGTACGAGGTGCCGACGAGCAGCGCCCGCACCCCGATCCCGTACCGCGTGCCCGTCGCGTCCGTCTCCACCCAGCCCAGCTCGACGAGGGTGCGCAGCAGCATGTACAGGCTGGACTTGGGGTAGCCGACGGCCTCCTGGACGGTGGCGAGCGAGTGCATCCCGGGGCGGCCCGCGAAGTACTCGAGCAGTTCCACGGTCCGCACCGCGGACTTCACCTGTGCCCCACCCGCGTCGGCAGTCCCCACGCCCTCACCCCTTTTGTGTTGTCCGGCCGCCCACCGGGCGCCCGGCCGGACGGGGCCCTTGTGGAGACGGCCGGGCCGTCAATAGAGTCCCCACCAGACGCGTTCATCCATGAGAACCGCGTTCAGAATAGCGAACAGGGGCGTGGCGGTGGCGGCAGAACCAGTGTGGAGTGTGGACCCCAGGACGGGGAAGCCGCGCGAGCAGGTCGCGGTGGAGGCCACAGCCGACGAGGTCGACCGTGCCGTCAGATCCGCGCAGGCCACCCGCGAGGCACTCGCCGACCGGGAGCTGCGGGCCGCCTTCCTCCGTACCGCCGCCGACCTCCTCGACGCCTCCGGCGAGCACGTCGTC
>NZ_MWIG01000722.1:0-2412 GCF_002156145.1 Streptomyces sp. NRRL B-24572
CCTGAGCCGTGAGGGCGGTCGACCACCGCCCTCACGGCTCAGGAGCAGGGGCGGCGACCGCCGCCCCGCCGGTCAGCCGCTCGTCGCCGCCACCGCGCGGCGGCCGGTGATCACGTACAGGCCCGCGGCGACGACCATGCCGACCGGCAGGGAGAGGTCGACGCCGCCGAGCGCCGTGGCGACCGGGCCGGTGTAGACGGTGTTGACGCAGAGGGCGGCCGCGGCCACGCCCACGAGCAGGGAGAGGGCGCCCGCCCAGTTGACGCCGCCGGTGAACCAGAAGGCGCTGCCGGGGGTTTCGTCCGAGAGCGTGCGGCCGTCGTACCGGTTCCGGCGCAGGACGATGTCGGCGGCGTACACGGCCATGAGGGGGCCGATCAGGGCGGTGATCACCTGGAGGGCGTTGCTGACGGTGTCCAGGAAGTTGGACACGAGCAGGCCGTAGAGGGTGAGCGCGACCGCGACGGTGCCGTCGAAGAGGACGCTGACGGTGCGTCGGATGCGCAGGCCGACGGCCTGGAGGGCGAGTCCGGCGCTGTACGCGGTCAGGGCGTTGATGGAGATCGTGCCGAGCACCAGGGCCAGCAGGAAGATCGGCACGAACCAGCCCGGCAGGATCTCCTGGAGCGCGTTCTGAGGGTCGGTCATGTCGACGGCCGTGGCCGCGAAGGCGCCGAGCGAGCAGACGATGACGCTGGGCACGAAGGCGCCGAGCGCGGTCCAGCCGACGATCGCCTTCTTCGAGGCCGTACGGGGCAGGTAGCGGGAGAAGTCGGCGCTCGTGGTGTACGAGAGCGGGCCCGAAGCGATCATCGTGGTGCCCGCGATCAGCAGGGCCCAGAGCTCGACGCCACTGGCCGGCTCGGCGGGCGTGTACGAGAAGTCGGCGTGCCGGAAGACCGCGAGGGCGACCACGGTGAAGGCACCCGCCAGGGCCAGGGTGATCGGCAGGTACAGCTTGATGATCAGGGCGTGGCCGTAGACGCTGATCGCGAGGGTGAGCGCCGCGATGACGACGACGACCGCCACCTTGACGGGGACGTTCGCGGTGATGCCGGCCTTCTCGACGAGCGCGAAGGCGGCGGTCGCGGCGGCGGCGAGGTTGAGCGCGAAGTAGCAGACGGAGACCAGCCAGCCGCCGATCGCGTTGTTCACCCGGTTGCCCATGACGCCGTACAGCGCACGGGTGATCACCTCGCTCGGCGCGCCCGCGGCCGGTCCCGAGATGGCGAGGAGCCCGGTCAGCACCCAGAAGAGGTTGCCCACGACGATCACGCCGACGGCCTGCCAGAGGCTCAGGCCCATCAGGACGAGGGCGCCGCCGATGACGAGGCTCAGGTAGTTGACGTTCGCGGCGGCCCAGACGGAGAACAGCTCGCGGGGATGCCCGTGGCGCTCGGTGTCGGGAATGTGGTCGATGCCGTGCGCCTCGATGCGTCCCGGGCGGTCGGAGACCGGCGGCGTGACCTCGGCGCGGGTGGCGCCGTGGTCGGGGATCGTGGATGCCATGCGGCCCTCCGGATGCGTGTCGTGCCCACCTGCTTGCTTATTGGTCGCACACTCAATAGCATCGCCGGTATGCCGTCAAGCGTCCAGCGCAAGAGAATCCGGAAAACTCCCGAAGCCCGTAGGGCGGAGATCGTGGAGACCGCGGCCCGGGTCGCCCTGACCGAGGGCCTGGAGTGCGTCACCCTCCGGCGCATCGCCGACGAACTCGCCGTACGACCCGGTCTGATCAGCCACTACTTCCCGTCGGCGGAGGACCTGGTGGCCGAGGCGTTCAGCGTCGCCTCCACCGGCGAGCTCGACGCCCTGCTGCCCGCCGACCGCCCCGACGGGACCCCCACGCAGTACCTCGCGCGCTACTTCGCCCTCTCGGCCGGAGAGGCGTACGACGACATCAGCCGCCTGTGGATCAACGCCCGGCACCTCAGCCGCTACCGGCCCGTGCTCCGCGACCGGGTCGCCGAGCAGGAGCTCGCCTCCGACGACCGCCTCGAAGGTCTCATCCGCGAGGGCGTCGAGCGCGGCGAGTTCCGCACGGACGACCCGCGCGCGGCGGCCATCCAGATCCTGGTGGTCCTCGACGGCCTCGGCGCCCACGCCAACACCGACCGCAGCAACCGCCCTGAGGCGGTGACGCGGATGGCGGTGACGACGGCGGAACGTGAACTCGGCCTGCCGTACGGCGCCTTGACCGACGTACGCCTGCCGGGGGAACCGGCCGAGCCACGCTGACGAGCTGACGAACGGGGACCGCCGCACCGCGCCGGACGCCACTCGGCCGCAGGCCCCGCAGGCGAACGATGCCGGCGGCCGACGCCGGGCTGCCTCCGCCGGCGAGCGGTGCCTGCCGCCGGCCACGCCGCCCGCCGGCCTCACGCCACCCGTTACCCGCCCACCGGCCTGACC
>NZ_MWIG01000723.1:0-2707 GCF_002156145.1 Streptomyces sp. NRRL B-24572
CCTGCTGCTCCACGCCGGCCTCAACCTCTTCGGCGTCCGCCTCGTCAGCGTCCTCAACTCGGTCAGCGTCTGGTGGCACCTGGCCGGCGTCGCCGTCATCGTCGGCGCGCTCGCGTTCGTCCCCGACCACCACCAGTCCGTCGACTTCGTCTTCACGACGTTCGTCAACGACACCGGCTGGGCCAACCCGTTCTACGTCGCCGCGATCGGCCTGCTCCTCGCCCAGTACACCTTCTCCGGCTACGACGCCTCGGCCCACCTCTCCGAGGAGACCTCGAACGCCTCCGTCACCGCCGCCAAGGGCATCGTCCGGTCCATCTGGGTCTCCTGGCTCGCCGGCTTCGCCCTCCTCGCCGGACTCACCTTCGCCATCCAGGACTACGCCGGCACGCAGAACAGCGCCACCGGCGTCCCGCCCGCCCAGATCTTCCTGGACGCGCTCGGCTCACGCGGCGCCGCCCTCCTGCTCCTCGTGGTGATCGTCGCCCAGCTCTTCTGCGGCAACGCCGAGGTGGCCGCCGCGAGCCGCATGGTCTTCGCCTTCAGCCGCGACAACGCCCTGCCCGGATCGGCGCTCTGGCGCAAGGTCAGCGGCAGCACCCAGACGCCCGTCCCCGCCGTCTGGCTCGCGGTCGTCGTGGCCGCGGTGCTCGCCCTCCCCTCGCTGTACTCGGCCACCGCCTACGGTGCCGTCACCGCGATCAACGTCATCGGCATCACGCCCGCGTACGCCATCCCGGTCTACCTGCGGCTGCGCGCCGGGAACCGCTTCGTGCCCGGCCCCTGGAGCCTCGGCCGCTGGAGCAGGCCGGTCGGCTGGATCGCCGTCGTCTGGGTGGCGTTCGTGACCGTCCTCTTCTGCCTGCCGCAAAAGTCCCCGGTGAACGTGGACACGATGAACTACGCGGCCGTCGCGCTCGCCGTCGTGCTCGTCCTCGCCAGCGTCTGGTGGTACGTCGCCCGCCGCTCGTACGGCACGCCGACCGCGTACGGGACCGCCCGCGAGGAGGCGGAGATCGCCGAGGGCATCGTCTGACGGCCGGGCCCGGCTCCTGTCCATGTCCCGGACAGGAGCCGGCGCGCCATCAGGCGCCGAACTCATGGGCCGGGCGCCGTATGCGCAGGTCGGGCGTCGAACTCGCGTGCTCAGGGGTCCTGTTCGCGGGTCGGGCGTCGAACTCGCGTGCTCAGGCGTCCTGCTCGCGGGTCGGTCGCTGAACTCGTGGGCTCAGGCGTCCTGCTCGCGGGCTCAGGCGTCCTGCTCGCGGGTCGGTCGCTGAACTCGTAGGCCCACGCGCCCCGTTCGCAGGTCAGGCGCTGAACTCGTAGGTCCAGGCGGCCGACTGGGCGGAGAAGTCGATGTCCGTGATCTCCAGGGCGTGCCCGTGCTGGTCGCTGACGACCCGGTGGACGACCAGCCGGGCCGCGCCGCCGGCCGTCGTCGCGGCCGGGCCGGGCGGGACGCCGACCGACTCGCGGTGGGTGATCCGCAGCCCCGCCTGGTGCATCCAGTGGTACAGGAGCCGCAGGTCGGGCTGTTGACGGCAGTCCCTGCCCCGCCGGTAGCGGGAGAGCTGGGGGATCTCGGCGAGGGCCGGCCGGGAGAACCACGACACCGCCCGCTGGAGCGCCGCCCCGTGCGGCCCGAGCACCGTGTGCCGGTGGACGAGCGTCGGTTCGCCGGGGGTCAGCAGGAGCCGGGCCGCCAGGGGAGTGGGCGGCGGCTCCCAGGTGAGCGAGGCCCGCACCAGCGCCTCGGCCGCCTGCGGCCCGCCGGGGAACGTCGGCCGGCGCGCCGTGAACGCCGGTGCGTCCGGCTCGGGTCCGGCCTCCTCGGCGGCGAAGGTGCCGCGCCGGTCGGTGACCACGAGCCGTTCCTCCCTGAGGAGCCGGAGCGCGCTGCGGACGGTCTGCCGGTTGACGTGGTGGCGCTGGGAAAGCGATCGCTCCGAGGGGAGCCGGCTGCCGGGGCGGATGCGCCGCTGGGCGAGGTCCTCGCGCAGGGCGGCGGCGACCCGGAGATAGAGCGGTACGTCCGCCACCGCCTCGGAATCGGGCTCGACCATGATCAACCCTCTCTTTGCTCAGCGTGACAGCACGGTGCGTCTGGGTGATCAATTCCTATCATTGGTCTAAACCATTTAGCCAGGCCTGTCCGGCAGAGTGGCCGAAACGAGTGGCGGGCCGTGTAATGAGGTTCCAGGTGACCGGGCCGAGAACCGGTCGGCGGGAGAAGGCGGGTGAGGCCGGATGACGACAGCGTCGGAGCGCGCCGCACGGGGCAAGGCAGCGCGCAAAAGAGTCCCCCGGGCCTCTCACGGCCGCTGGATACCCAGGTCACAGCGCCCCGACCCGCTCGTGGTCCTGGAGCGCGAGTCCCTGGACCGACTGCCCGACCTCGTCCCCCTCCGGTACGCCAGGATGGCGGTCTCCCCCTTCGCCTTCCTGCGCGGCGCGGCCGGCGTCATGGCCGCCGACCTCGGAGCCGAGCGCCACACCGGGCTCACCGTGCAGCTCTGCGGCGACGCCCACCTGCTCAACTTCGGCGGCTACGCCTCACCCGAACGGACGCTTCTCTTCGACGTGAACGACTTCGACGAGACCCTCCCCGGTCCCTTCGAATGGGACGTGAAGAGGCTCGCCGCCAGCGTCACCGTCGCCGCCCTCCAGAACGGCAGCGCCAAGCCCAAGGCCCACCGCGCCGCGC
>NZ_MWIG01000724.1:0-5763 GCF_002156145.1 Streptomyces sp. NRRL B-24572
GGGCCCCGGCCCCGGCCGCCGCCCCCGTCTCCACGGGAAAGATCAACCTCGACAAGGGCCGGGTCAGCCTCCAGAAGAACCAGACGGTCTCCCTGGTCAAGGGCGGCCGCCCGCTGCTCTCCCAGGTCAAGATGGGCCTCGGCTGGGAGCCCGCCTACCGGGGCAAGGACATCGACCTGGACGCCTCCGTCATCGCGTACGGCCCGCAGCGCAACCACCTGGACAGCTGCTACTTCGGCAAGCTGTCCATCCTGAACGGCTCGATCAAGCACTCCGGCGACAACCTCACGGGCGAGGGCGCGGGCGACGACGAGGTGATCGTCGTCGACCTCGGTCGCCTCCCCGCCGACGCCACCGGACTGGTCTTCACGGTCAACTCCTTCTCCGGCCAGAAGTTCACCGAGGTCGCCAAGGCCTACTGCCGGCTGATCGACGCGGCGACGGGCGAGGAGCTGGTCCGCTTCGACCTCACCTCCGCCGAGCCGCAGACCGGCGTGATGATGGCCAAGCTGATCAAGCAGTTCTCCGGCGAGTGGGAGATGACGGCGATGGGCGAGTTCGTGAAGTCGCGGACCGTCCGGGGCATGGTGAAGCCGGCCGCCCAGGCGCTCTGAGCGGCCGGCCCCGTTCGCGTCAGAACAGCGCGCTGTAGGCGTTGAGGGCGGGCTGGCCGCCGAGGTGGGCGTAGAGCACGGTCGAGTCCCGGCCGATCTCTCCCCGGTCCACCAGGTCGACCAGGCCCGCCATCGACTTCCCCTCGTAGACGGGGTCGGTGACCATGCCCTCGGTGCGGGCGGCGACCCGCATCGCGTCGAGGGTGGTCTCGTCCGGGACGCCGTACACCCCGGCGTGGTAGCGCTCGTCGAGTTCGACGTCGGCCGCCGTCACCTCGCGCTCGACGCCGATGAGGGCGGCGGTGTTCCGGGCGATCCGGGTGATCTGCTCGCGCGTCGGCACGGGTTTTGCGGAGGCGTCGATGCCGATGATCCGGCGGGCCTGGCCGCCCTCCTCGGCGAGCGCGGCGAAGCCCGCGACCATGCCGGCCTGGGTGGAGCCGGTCACCGAGCAGACGACGACGGTGTCGAAGAAGACGCCGAGCTCCCGCTCCTGCTCGGCCACCTCGTAGGCCCAGTTCGCGAAGCCGAGGCCGCCGAGCCGGTGGTCGGAGGCGCCGGCGGGGATCGCGTACGGCTTCCCGCCGCCCTCCTCGACCTCCCGCAGGGCCTGCTCCCAGCTCTCCTTGAAGCCGATGCCGAAGCCGGCCTTCACCAGGCGCACGTCGGCGCCCGCGAGGCGGCTGATGAGGATGTTGCCGACCTTGTCGTAGACGGAGTCGGGCCAGTCGACCCAGCTCTCCTGGACGAGCACGCACTTGAGGCCGGCGCGGGCGGCGACGGCGGCGACCTGGCGGGTGTGGTTGGACTGGACGCCACCGATGGAGACGAGGGTGTCGCAGCCCTGGGCGAGGGCGTCGGCGACCAGGTACTCCAGCTTGCGGGTCTTGTTCCCGCCGTACGCGACACCGGAGTTGCAGTCCTCGCGCTTGGCCCAGAGGGCGGCGCCGCCGAGGTGGTGGCTGAGCCGTTCGAGCGGGTGGACCGGGGAGGGTCCGAAGAGGAGCGGGTAGCGGTCGAAGTCGGTGATCGGCAAAGCGGCTCCCGGTGGGTGACGGCGACGGTTCGACGGTCCTGGACGCACGGCGGCCCTACGGGGCCGGGGACTCCACGGGCACGGGTTTCTCGGCTGCGGGGTCCCCGGCCGCGGAGGGCTTCGCGTGCGGAGGCCTCCCGTCGGCGGACTCACCACCAACGGGCTCACCGGCCGCGGGCTCCCCACCAGCGGGCTCCCCGCCAGCGGGCTCCCCGGCCGCCAAGGCCACCGCGTGTGCGGGCCCGCGGGCCCCGGCGGACCTCCCGCCGGCGCTCCCTCCGGCCCCCGGGGCCGGCGTCGCGGGGATGCCGGTGACCTCGGCCACCTCGATGGCGTCGTCCGCGAGTTGCTCCAGGGCGGCCCAGATCTCCGTGGTCACCCGCACCGCCTCCTCCGCGTCCCCCGCCTCGCACGCCTCGATGAGCCGGGTGTGCAGTTCGGCCGATCCGCAGCTCCCGGCGTCGCCGAAGAGACGCCGCTCGACGCGGCGGATCAAGGGGGTGTAGCGGGCGATCGTGGCGGCGGCGGCGTGGTTGCCGCTGGCGACGACGAGGACCTGGTGGAGCTCGTCGTCGGCGTCGAGCGCGGCCTCCACGTCGGAGGCGCGGACGGCCGCCGCGAAGCGCTCGTTGGCCTCGCGCATGGTCCGGATGCCCTCGGGGCCGAGCAGCGGGACGCCGGTCCTGGCGGCGAGCTCGTGCATCACCCGCACCACCGAGGCGGCGTCCCGGACGACCCGGCTGACCGGCCGGGTGACCCGGGTGTAGCTCTGCGGCTTGGACTCGACGAGCCCCTCGTCGCCGAGCCGGGCCAGGGCCTCGCGCACGGGTGCGCGCGAGAGCCCGAGCCGTTCGGCGAGATCGGCGTCCTTCAGCGGCGCGCCGGGCGCGAGGTCCCCGCGCACGATGGCCTCGCGCAGCGCCTCGTACGCCCGGTCGCGCAGCAGGGTCCGGCCCACGGGCCGCAGTGCGTCCATGGACTGACATGTTAGATGTCAGTCCATGGAACTGACCACGGATCGGTTTCGGCCTCAGCGGCGGGGCTGGCGCCGCCAGGGGCCGGTGATCGCGACCATGATGCCCGGGGTCTGGATGTTGGCGAACAGCGTGTCGCCGTCGGGCGAGAAGGTCACGCCGGTGAACTCGCTGTCGTTGAGGTCGTTGCGGGCGATCGGGTAGGTGCGGCCCGAGTCGGTCGCGCCGAAGAGGTGCTGGACGCCCTCGCCGTCCTCGGCGATGACGAGCCCGCCGTACGGGGAGACGGTGATGTTGTCGGGGCCGTCGAAGGCGCCGTCCTCGTCCGGGGCGGCGTTCACCCCGAGGAGCACCTTGAGGGTGAGGGTGCGGCGCTTCGGGTCGTAGAACCAGACCTGGCCGTCGTGCGCGGCGCCGGGGCTCTCCTCGCGCGCGTAGGAGGAGACGATGTACGCGCCGCCGTCGCCCCACCACATGCCCTCCAGCTTGCGGGCGCGGGTGACCTGGCCGTCCGTGAACTGCTTGCGGACGGAGGTGGTGCGGCCGTCGCGGTCGGGGACGTCGACCCAGTCGACGCCGTAGACGGTGCCGATCCGGGTGGCGCGGGACAGGTCGTCCACGAAGCGGCCCGAGGAGTCGATGCACTTGAAGGCCTGGAGCTCACCGGCGTCGTCGGCGAGGGTGCGGAGCTTGCCGCGGCCGTGCTCGAAGTCCTGCGGCGGCACCCAGCGGTAGAGCAGCCCGTTGGGGCCGGCGGCGTCCTCGGTGAGGTAGGCGTGGCCGCGCTTGGGGTCGACGACGACGGCCTCGTGGGCGTAGCGGCCGAAGGCCTTGATCGGCTCGGGTTCGAGGTTGGCGTCACGGTCGTACGGGTCGACCTCGAAGATGTACCCGTGGTCCTTGGTCATGCCGTTCTTGCCGGCCAGGTCCTCGGTCTCCTCGCCGGTCAGCCAGGTGCCCCAGGCGGTGCGGCCGCCGGCGCAGTTGGTGGAGGTGCCGGCGACGCCGACCCACTCGGCGACGGTGCCGTCGCGGTGCACCTCGACGACGGTGCAGCCGCCGGCCGCGGCCGGGTCGTAGACGAGGCCCTCGGTGAGCGGGACGGGGTGCTCCCACTTGGCGCGGGGGCCCTTGAGCTCGTGGTTGTTGACGAGGTACGTGGTGCCGCGCGGGCCGTCGAAGGCGGCGGTGCCGTCGTGGTTGGAGGGCGTGAACTCGCCGGACTCCAGGCGGGTCACGCCGCTGTGGGTGACGACGCGGTACGAGAAGCCCTCGGGCAGGGCGAGCATCCCGTCGGGGTCGGCGACGAGCGGGCCGTACCCGAGGTCGTGGCCGTGACCGTGGCCCGCACCGTACGCCTCCGGCTCGTCGGAGGCGAGCGCCTCGGGGGCGGTGGCGAGAGCCCCGACGACGCCGGTGAGGGCGAGGCCCGCACCGGCGACGGCGGACTGCTTGGCGAACTCTCTGCGATTGATCGGCATGGTGGTGGGGTCTCCCTGTGGTGGCCGGATCTCGCGCGCCACCCTCCCGCGCTCCCACGAACGCCGCTTGAACGCCACGGGAACACCACCGGGCATGACGCCCGGGCGGCCCCGCGGGGCGCTCCCGCACCGGCCCGAGCATCGCTCGGCCCCGCCCCCGCCGGGGGCCCCGCTCCGGCGGGTACCACCGGGGGCCGCCACGCCCCCAGCAGGCGCTGTCGGGGCGCCACACCACAGCGGGCACCGCCAGGGCGCCTCCCCGCAGCCGGGCTCCCGGGCCGGAGTGCCGCGCCCCGGCAGCTGCCCCGCCGGGCGCGCGCCGCGCCGAGACCGCTCCCGGTGTCGGTGACCCCGCGTCAGGAGCCCGACGCCCCCGACCGGGAGCGGGCCTTGAAGGCGGCCTTGCGGGCCTCCTTCGCCGCGGACTTGTCCCGGTGCAGGCGGCCCATCGCCTCCAGGACCTCCGCCGTCGCCGGGTGCTCCACCCGCCAGGCCGCCTCGAAGAAGCCGCTGTGGCGGCCGGTGAGGCCCTCGATCAGCTCCTGGAGCTCCTCCAGCTCTCCGGCCGAGTCGAGCTGGGCCGCGATCGTGTCGATCGCCAGCCAGAAGATCATCGACTCCGGCGGCGCGGGCACGTCCGCCGCGCCGCGCTCCGCGAGCCAGACCCGGGCGAGGCCGCCGAGTTCGGCGTCGTCGAGGACCTCGCGGACGGCGGGCTCCGCCTCGGCGCCGACCAGGGAGAGGGTCTGCTGGCAGTGGAGGCGGCGGAGCGGGGAGCCCGCGTCGGCGCCCCGCGCGGCGTGCAGCAGCTCGCGGGCCGCGTCGAGCGCGTCGCGGCCGGCCAGCCACGCGGCGGTCTCCTCGCGGGCCGCGGCCTCCGGGTAGCCGGCGATCCCGTCGAGGAGGGCGTCGGCACCCTTGTCCGTCAGGTCGCCGACGGCGGGCGCGTCGACGCCGGCCTCCAGCATCCGGGCCCGGACGCCGTAGAGCCCGAGCGGGGTGAGCCTGACCATGCCGTAGCGGGTGACGTCCTCGTCGTCGACGGGCGGCGCGGGCTCCTCGTCCTCCTCGGCCATCAGGGCCTCGTCGACGGGCTGGTACTCGACGAGTCCGATGGGTTCGAGGAGCCGGAACTGCTCGTCGAGCCGCATCATCGCGTCGGAGACCTGCTCCAGGACGTCGTCGGTGGGCTCGCCCATGTCGTCGGGGACGACCATCGACGCGGCGAGCGCGGGCAGCGGCACGGGGCCCTCGCCGGCGCCGCCCTCGCTGACGGTCAGCAGGTAGAGGTTGCCGAGGACGCCCTCCAGGAAGTCGGCCTCGACCTCGGGGTCCCAGTCGAGCGCCTCGAAGTCGATCTCGCCGTCCTCGCCGACGATCGCGTCCAGGTCGTCGAGGACGGGGGCGACGGCGTCGGCGAAGACGGCGTCGAAGCCGTCCAGCCAGAGGCCGAGGACGTCCTGAGGCGAACCGCCCGTGACCAGTGCGAGGTTCTCGCCGGGACCGGCCCGCCCGGGAAGGTCCTCGTCCTCGGCGCCCTCCGCGGCCTGTCCGTCCTCGACGGCGACGAGTCCGGTGTCGACGGCGAGCCGCCAGGCGTCGCCGGCCCAGGTCTCGCCGTCCTCGTCGTCGGCGAGGCCGAGGACCTCGGCGGCCTC
>NZ_MWIG01000725.1:0-3428 GCF_002156145.1 Streptomyces sp. NRRL B-24572
TGCCCGGCCCCGGGCAGGCCATGGGGGAACGGATGCCGATCTCGTGCCCGGCCTCGTGTCAGTCCTGCGGGGACCGCAGCTCGATCACGCTGATGTCCGGGGCCGTCCCGACCCGGACCGGCGGGCCGAAGAAGCCGGTCCCGTTGGTGACGTACACCTGGGTGTCGCCGACCTTGCCGAGGCCGGAGAGCACCGGGTTGGAGAGGGCGGCGACGGCGGTCAGCGGGAACATCTGGCCGCCGTGGGTGTGGCCGGAGAGCTGGAGGTCCACGCCGTTGCGCGAGGCCTCCTCCGCCAGGACGGGCTGGTGGGCCAGGAGGACCAGCGGGTTGGCCTCGTCACGGCCCCCGAGCGCCCGGTCGAAGTCGGGCCCCCGGCCGTGCTCCTCGCCGGTGACGTCCTCCACCCCGGCCAGGTCCACGGCGGCGCCGTTGTGGGTGAGGGTGAGGCGCTCGTTGAGGAGCGGGCGGACGCCGAGGTCGCGCAGTTCGCCGACCCAGCCCTCCACGTCGTCGTAGAAGTACTCGTGGTTGCCGGTGGCGAAGTACGTGCCGTGCCGGGACTCCAGGGAGCGGAAGGGCGTGATCGCGTCGCCGAGCTGGCGGCTGGTGCCGTCGGCGAGGTCGCCGACGATCGCGACCACGTCGGCCTCCAGGCCGTTGATCGTCCGGACGACGCGCTCGGTGTGCGAGCGGCCGAGCATGGTCCCCAGGTGCAGGTCGCTGACGACCGCGATGCGCAGGCCGGAAGCCCTCGGGTCCAGCTTCGGCAGCACGATCGGGACCCGCTTGATCCGCGGGTCGCCGAGCGCGACGGACATCCCGTACCCGGTGGTGCCGAGCGCGGTCGTCCCGACGATCGCGCCGACCGTCCGGCCCAGGAAGAGCCGCCGGTCGACCAGCCGGGGCGCGGGGGTGACGGTGTCGCCCCCGGTCGCGACCGGGGGACGCGTCGGCGGCTCCCCGGTGGCACCGGCCGTCCCTCCGTGCTCCCCCGGCTCCCCCCTACGGGTTTCCACGGGCGCCGCCGCGCCCGCCGGCACCGGCTCGGGAGCCACGGCCGGGGCGGCCGCCGGGACGGACGCGCCCGTCGCCCGCTCCTCCGCGCGGATGCGCCGGGCGAGGAGCGCGCGCGGGACCTCCGCCACCGCGAGCCCCGTCAGCAGGTACAGCAGCACCCCGATCAGGACGTAGCCGGGCCAGGCGATCCAGCGCCCGTCCGCCGGCCCCAGGTAGGGGATGGAGATGCGGGTGGCGGGCGCGAGCACCGCGGAGACGGCGACGGCCGCCGTGCCCCAGGCGCGGCCCCGGGTCCCGGGGCGGGTGGTGTCGCGCACCAGGCGGACCCACAGGTAGTAGTGGATGACCGCGGAGCCCACGACCATGGCCGCGTAGAGGCCGATTCCCAGCATGGGGTGCTTCTCTCTTCCGTTCCTTGCCGACGGGGGGTCCGGGGGCGGCCCGCCCCCGGACCCCGGGTTCTCGGTCCGCTCAGTCCGCGATGCCGAAGCGGGCGTGCAGACGCCTCAGCGGCGCCGGGGCCCACCAGTTGGCCCGCCCGGCCAGCCGCATCAGGACGGGGACGAGGACGGCGCGGATGAGGGTGGCGTCGACGAGGATCACCACGACCATGCCGAGGCCGAGCATCTTGAGGTAGACGATCCCCGAGGAGGCGTAGGTCGCGAACGAGGCCGCGAGGATCACCGCCGCCGCCGTGATCAGCGGACCGCTGCGCTCGAGGCCCCAGGCGACGGCGGCCGGGGTGTCGCCGGTCCGGTCGTACTCCTCCTTGATCCGGGACAGCATGAACACCTCGTAGTCCATGGACAGACCGAAGGCCGTGCAGAACATCAGGATCGGGATCGACGGCTCCAGGGTTCCGGTGGCGGTGAAGCCGAACAGCGAGGAGAGGTTGCCGTCCTGGAAGACCCACACGAGGGCGCCGAACATCACCGCCATGGAAAGGGCGTTGAGGACCATCGCCTTCAGCGGGATCAGCAGACTGCCCGTCATCAGGAAGAGGATCACGAAGGTGACGAGCAGGATCAGGCCGAAGACGACGGGCAGCCGGTCGACCAGGACGCCGCGGAAGTCGCCGAGTTCGGCCGGGTAGCCGCCGACGCGCACCTCGTCCGCGGGGCCGGCCGCCGCGCGGACGTCCGCCAGGATCCGGTCGGGGTCCGCGGACAGCGCCTTCTGGTTCGGGACGGCGGAGAACCAGGTGCCGGCCTCGTCGGCGAACCGCTGCGACGAGTCGTTCGGGCCGAGGATCCGGCGGCCTTCCGCGTACGAACCGGTCAGGGCGTCGACCTGCTGGATGCCGGGGACCTCGGAGAGCGCCAGCGCGTTCTTCTCGATGGCGGCGGAGTTCGCGGACGTGCCCGGCAGGCCCTTGCGCAGGACCTGGACGGCGTCCATCTCCTCCGCCGCGAAACCGGCCCGGATCTGGTCCTGCACGACACGGCTGGACGTCGACGCGGGCAGCACCCGGTCGTCAGGGGTGCCGAAGCTGATGCCGAGCGTCGGGGAGGCCAGGGCGAGCAGCACGGCCAGCGCCGGAACGCCGTACACCAGGGGGCGGCGCATCATCCGCAGGGCGGTCGTGTGCCACCAGCCGGTCGCGCCGGCGGGGGCGGGCTTCTTGCGCTGGATCCGGTGACCGAGCCGGGTCAGCGCGGCCGGCAGGATCACGAGCGCGGCGAAGACCGAGGTCAGGACGACCGCGATGCCCGAGTACGCGAAGGAGCGCAGGAACGGGAACGGGAACAGCATCAGGCAGGCGAGCGACACGATGACCGTGAGACCGCTGAACGCGACCGTGCGGCCCGCCCGGCCGACCGCCTGCCGGGTCGCCTCGGCGACCTCGCGCCCGGCCGTCAGCTCCTCGCGGAAGCGGCTGATGACGAAGAGCGAGTAGTCCACGCCGAGGCCGACGCCCATCACGAGCGTCAGGTTGGCGGCGAACGTCGACACGTCCGTGAAGGAGGTCAGGATCCGCATCAGCGCCAGGGTGGTGACGACCGAGAAGAGCCCCATGCCGAGCGTGAGCAGCGCCGCGTTGAAGCGCCGGTAGATGAGGGCGAGGAGGAGCAGCACCAGCGGGAAGACGATCAGCTCGGCGCGCAGGAAGTCGGTCCGCGCCTGCGCGGCCGCCTGCCGGAACACCTCGTCGCCGCCACCGACCTCCACCCGCACGGTGGCGTCGTCCCGCGCGAACTCCGGCGCGAACTCGGCGAGTCGGGTGCGGGCCTCGGTGACCGTGCCCTGCATGCGGGCGATGACGATCGCCTGCCCGAAGTCCTCCGAGCGCATCACGGGGGAACCGCCGCGCGACCAGAACGAGGCGGTCTCGGCGACCCCGTCCTGTGCGGCCAGCTCCTTCTCCAGGGCCCGCCCGGCCGCTCCAGCGGGCCGGGCGGGCCCTGGAGA
>NZ_MWIG01000726.1:0-3294 GCF_002156145.1 Streptomyces sp. NRRL B-24572
TCTCCCCCGTCACCGCCCGCCGGGACGTCGAGGTCCTGGCCGGCCGGGGCCTGCTCGACCGGGTGCACGGCCAGGTGTCCTGGCCGGAGCGGCAGGGCGGCCCCGGCGGCGGACGCTCCGGCGAGGGCCTGGTCCTCGGCCTGCTCGTGCCCTCCGCCACGTACTACTTCGCCGAGGTCATCCGGGGGGCGCACGAGGCGGCGGCCCGCGCCGGGGCGCGGCTCGTGCTGCGGATCTCCGACTACCGGCCGGAGGAGGACCGGGCCCGCACCGAGGGCCTCCTCGCGGCGGGCGCCGAGGGCGTCCTCGTCGCGCCCGGCTGGCGCGGGCTGCCCGAGGACCGGCTCGCGTACGGGGACTGGCTGGCCGAGCTGCCCGTGCCGGCCGTGCTCCTGGAGCGCCGCGCCGCGCCCGGCAGCCCGCTCGACGGCCTGGACCGGGTCGCCTCCGACCACGCCCACGGCGTGCTGCTCGCCCTGCGCCACCTCCTCTCCCTCGGCCACGCGACGCCGCTCCTGGTGGCCCGCCGGGACTCCCCGACCGCGTTCGCGGTGCGCGCGGGCTACGCCGAGGCGCTGGGGACGCTCGGCCTGAAGGAGCCGCGCCCGGTCATCGAGTCCGTACCGGCGGAGGCGGACCCGGAGGGCTTCGAGCGGGCGGTGCGGGCGGTGCACGAGGCCGTCGGCTCGGGCCTGGCGAGCGCGGTCCTGGTCCACAACGACGTGGACGCGATCGAGATCGTGCAGCGCCTGGCCGAGCTGGGCGTGCGGGTGCCGCAGGACCTGGCCGTGATCGCGTACGACGACGAGGTCGCCGCCCTCGCCGACACCCCGCTGACGGCGGTCGCCCCGCCGAAGCGGCAGGTGGGGCGGCACGCCACGGAACTCCTGGTGGAGCGGCTCACGGAGGCCCCCGACGAGGAGGCGGCGCGACGCCATCTGAGCCTGCTGCCGTGGCTGCGGGTCCGGGACTCCTGCGGCGCGCGCACGACGCCCGCCGGCTGATCGCACCACCCTTTCGATCTGATCTTTTTTCGATCAATCAATCTTTCGCTCTTGACTTCGGTCATGAACGGTCACAGGATCACGGCCACAACCTCCAGCCGCCCCGCCCTCAGGAGCCGTGCCGTGACCCGTACTTGGAGCAGAACGTCCCGCGTCATAGCCGGCACCGCCACCGCCCTGGCCGTCCTCACGGCCTGCGGCGGCGGCGGTGACGACACCGCAAGCAAGCCGAACGGCCCCGTGACCATCACCTTCTGGGGCTGGGCCAAGGGCTCCAAGGACGTCGTGGACGCCTTCAACGCCTCCCACACCGACATCCAGGTGAAGTTCGAGGAGATCCCCTCCGGCACCGCCGGCGGCTACGCCAAGATCTCCAACGCCGTGAAGGCGGGCAACGCCCCCGACCTGGTGTCCATCGAGTACTCCTCGCTCCCCGAGTTCGTGAGTTCCGGCGCCCTCCAGGACATCGGCGACCAGTTCACCGAGGCCGACCGCGGCAAGCTCCTCCCGCAGTCCGTCGAACTCACCACCCTCGGCGGGAAGTCCTGGGCCGTCCCCTTCGACGCCGCCCCGCAGGCCTTCTTCTACCGCAAGGACCTCTTCGCCAAGTACAAGGTGGCGGTCCCCACCACCTGGGACGCCTTCGAGAAGGCCGCCGAGCAGGTCAAGAAGGCCGACGCCAAGGCCCGCATCGCCACCTTCTTCCCCGACGACCCGACCACCTTCGAGGCCATGGCCTGGCAGGCCGGTGCCCAGTGGTTCAAGGCCGAGAACGACACCTGGAAGATCGACACCACCGACCCGGCCACCAGCAAGGTCGCCTCCTACTGGCAGGGCCTCCTCGACGCCGACCTCGTCCACAAGGACGCCTCCTTCAGCCCCGAGTGGGTCGGCTCCCTCAAGAACGGCACCACCGTCGGCTACCTCGGCGCCTCCTGGGGCGCGGGCGTCCTCAAGGGCAACGTGCCCGAGATGAGCGGCAAGTGGGCCGTCGCCCCCATCCCCACCTGGGACGGCAAGCCCGCCAGCGGCATGCTCGGCGGCACCTCCTTCGCCGTGACCAAGGACAGCAGGCAGAAGGCCGCGGCCGTCACCTTCGCCAAGTGGATGTCCACCACCGAGGCCGGCATCAAGGCCCGCATCGCCTCCGGCACCTCCAGCGCCTTCCCGGCCGCCGCCGGCCTCCGCCCCGTCGCCAAGAAGGCCTTCGACGCGAGCTTCTACGGCGGCCAGGACATCTACGCCCTCTTCGAGGCCGCCGGCGCCTCCATCAACCCCAACTGGTCCTGGGGCCCGACCACCGGCACCACCAACACCGCGATCAAGGACCGCTTCGGCAAGATCGCCAAGGGCGGCCCGTCCATCGCCGACGCCGTCAAGGCCGGCCACGACGCCACCGTCGCCGAACTCACCAAGCGCGGCCTGAAGGTCGAGGGCTGACCCGGTGAAGGCCCGCACCCGCGCCGCCACGCTTCTGCTGACCCCCTTCTTCGTCCTGTTCACCGCGGTGATGGTGGTGCCGATCGGATACGCGGTCTGGCTCAGCCTCTTCACCGAGAAGCAGTCCGGACTGGGCTTCGGCGGCACCGAGACCGTCTTCACCGGCCTCGACAACTACACCGCGGCGCTGGGTGACCGGGCCTTCCTGGAGGGCTTCGGCGTTCTGCTCGGGTACTGCCTGCTCTACATCCCGCTGCTGCTCGCCGGGGCCCTCGGCCTCGCCCTCCTGCTCGACTCGGCGCTCGCCCGCGCCCGCCGCTTCTTCCAACTCGCGCTCTTCCTGCCGCACGCCGTCCCCGGCATCATCGCCGCCCTGATCTGGGTCTACCTCTACACGCCCCAGCTCAGCCCGGTCGTGCAGGCCATGGACGCGGGCGGCATCGGCTTCGACTTCTTCTCCCCCGAGGGCACCCTGCCGTCCGTCGTCAACATCGCCCTGTGGGAGTGGCTCGGCTACAACATGGTCATCTTCTACGCCGCCCTCCAGGCCATCGACCGCTCCGTCATCGAAGCGGCCACCGTCGACGGCGCCGGCGCCTGGCGCATCGCCTTCGCCATCAAGGTCCCGCTGGTCAAGGCCTCGCTCGCGATGGTCGGGCTCTTCACGATCATCGGCTCCCTCCAGCTCTTCACCGAGCCGCTCATCCTCAACAAGGGCACCGGCTCCGCCGTCACCTCCACCTGGACGCCGAACATGTACGCCTACACCGCGGCCTTCGACCGCAACGACTACGGACTCGCCGCCGCGGCCTCCGTACTCCTCGCCCTGACGGCGGCGAGTCCGTAGTCG
>NZ_MWIG01000727.1:0-998 GCF_002156145.1 Streptomyces sp. NRRL B-24572
GGCCTCGGCATCGGCGGCGCCGAGCAGCAGCTGCGGCTCCTGCTCCGCCACCTGCCGACGCGCAGCGAGGTGGTCACGCTCACCAACCCGGGCGCGGTGGCCCTGGGCATCGAGGCCGACGGCACGCCCGTCACCCACCTCGGGATGACGGGCAACCGCGACCTGGGGGCGCTGCCCCGGCTCGCCCGGCTCGTCCGGCAGGGCCGCTACGACCTCGTCCACACGCACCTCTACCGGGCGTGCGTGTACGGCAGGACGGCGGCCCGGCTCGCCGGGGTGCGCCGGGTCATCGCCACCGAGCACTCCCTCGGCGAGACGCAGATCGAGGGCCGGCCGCTCTCGGCGGGCACCCGCGCGCTCTATCTGGCGTCCGAGCGGCTCGGCACCTCCACGGTCGCCGTCTCGCCCAGCGTCGCCCGCCGGCTCACGGACTGGGGAGTGCCCCCGGACCGCATCCGGATCGTGCCGAACGGCATCGAGACCGGGCGGTTCGCCTTCGACGCGCGCGCCCGGCGCCTCACCCGGGGCGTCCTCGGCATCCCCGAGGACGCGTACGTCGTCGGCGGCGTCGGCCGGCTCGCCCCCGGGAAGCGGTTCGACCGGCTCGTCCGGGCGGTGGCCTCGGTGCCGGAGGCCCGGCTGCTCCTCGTCGGCGAGGGCGAGCACCGCGAGGAACTCCTCCGGATCGCCCGGGAGTGCGGGGCCGCCGACCGGATCCTGCTCTTCGGGGCCTGCGAGGACCCGCCGGCCGTCGCCCCGCTCGGGCCCACGCTGCCCGAACTCCTCTCCGCCATGGACGTCTTCGTGTCCACCTCCCCCGACGAGGCCTTCGGGCTCGCGATCGTCGAGGCGCTCGCCGCGGGCCTTCCCGTGCTGTACGTGGCCTGCCCGGCGGTCGACGACCTGCCCCCGGACGCGGCACCGGGCGCACGCCGGATCGGCGAGTCCGTACCGGAGCTGATCTCCGCGCTGCGCGGCATCCAGGGCGCCCGGCTCGC
>NZ_MWIG01000728.1:0-7387 GCF_002156145.1 Streptomyces sp. NRRL B-24572
CCTCGCCGCCGAACCCGACCCCCTCGTCCCCGGAGTCGTCGGGGGAGGGCGGGCGGAGTATCCGATGGACACCCCCGATCAGGTGCTGCCGCCGTTGCACGAGGAGGAGGACGAGGGCATCCCCGTGCCCGAGCCCGAGCAGGACGTCGACGGGCTCGTCGAGTATCTGCCGCGCAGTGCCGTCGGGGCCGTCGGGGCCGCCTGCACCGCCGGGGCGAGCATCCATCAGCGGCGGGTCGAGCGGCTGCTCGGGCTGCCCGTCGACGGGAAGCAGTCCGGCGCCGACTGCCGCGCCATCCGCGCCTTCCAGGTGAAGGAGAAGATCAAGCCGGCCGTCGGCTACGCCGGGCCCGTCACCTGGGCCCGCGCCGAGCTGCTGGCCGCCCGGAAGAGCCTCGACCCCGGCCGGCGCTGCCCCGTGAAGACGTACGCCGTCGCCTGCGTCGACCTCGACCGTCAGCTCATGTGGGTGCGAAAGGGGAGCAAGGTGACGTATCCGGTCGTCAACGTGCGGACCGGACGCCCCGGTTACGCCACCCGTACCGGCTGGCACACCGTCTACTGGCGCCACAAGGACCACTGGTCGTCCATCTACGACACCCCCATGCCGTACTCCCAGTTCTTCAGCGGCGGCCAGGCCTTCCACGCCGTGTACGGGCAGCTCGCCACGCCCGGCGGCAGCCGCGGCTGCGTCAATCTGAGCTACGCCGACGCGCGGAAACTCTGGGGCGTCCTCCGCAAGGGTGACCGGGTCTACATCTGGGGGAAGCGGCCCGGCAGCTGACACCTGAGAGACTGGGCGCGATGACTGAGACACCTCCGCCCCCCAGGGCCCGCGCCGAGATCGACCTCGGCGCGCTGCGTGCGAACGTCCGCACGCTGCGCGCCCGCGTCGCCCCCCACGTCCGGATCATGGCCGTGGTCAAGGCCGACGCGTACGGACACGGCGCCCTGCGCTGCGCCCGCGCCGCCCTGGACGCGGGCGCGGACTGGCTCGGCACGGCCACCCCGCACGAGGCGCTCGCCCTGCGGGCCGCCGGGATCACGGACGTTCCCGTCCTGTGCTGGCTCTGGACCCCCGGCGACCCCTGGGACCAGGGCATCGAGGCCGGGCTCGACATGTCCGTGAGCGGGATGTGGGCCCTGGACGAGGTCGTCGAGGCCGCGAGGGCCGTCGGGAAGACCGCTCGCATCCAGCTCAAGGCCGACACCGGGCTCGGACGCAACGGGTGCCAGCCCGCCGACTGGCCCGAGCTCGTCGAGGCCGCCCTGAAGGCGGAGGTCGACGGGCTCGTCAAGGTGACCGGCCTCTGGTCGCACTTCGCCTGTGCCGACGAGCCCCACCATCCGTCCATCGCCGCCCAGCTCGACGTCTTCCGCTCGATGCTGGACCACGCCGAGCAGGCGGGTGTGCGCCCCGAGGTCCGGCACATCGCGAACTCGCCGGCCACCCTCACCCTGCCGGAGGCCCACTTCGACCTGGTCCGGCCCGGCATCGCGATGTACGGCGTCTCGCCGAGCCCCGAGCTCGGCACCTCCGCCGAGCTCGGCCTGCGGCCCGTCATGTCGCTCAAGGCGAGCGTCGCGCTGGTGAAGCACGTTCCCGGCGGGCACGGCGTGAGCTACGGCCACCACTACGTCACCGAGGGCGAGACCACGCTCGGGCTCGTCCCGCTCGGGTACGCCGACGGGATCCCCCGGCACGCCTCCGGGCGCGGGCCCGTCCTCGTCGGCGGCCGCGTCCGCACCGTCGCCGGGCGCGTCGCCATGGACCAGTTCGTCGTCGACCTCGGCGGGGACGATCCCGAGCCCGGCACCGAGGCCGTGCTCTTCGGCCCCGGCGACCGGGGCGAGCCGACGGCCGAGGACTGGGCCGTGGCCGCCGACACCATCGCGTACGAGATCGTCACCCGGATCGGGGCGCGCGTCCCGCGCGTCTACCTGGGGGAGTAGCCCGCCATGGCGGAGTCGAGCGGCAGCAGCTGGCGGAAGGCCGGGTTCGCCGGTGCCGCGATAGGCGTCCTCGCCGCCGGTGCGGCCGCCGGGGTCGCCGTCGAGCGGCTCACCGTCGGCCGTTCCGTACGGCAGAAGGCGCGGCTCGCCCTGGACGCCACCGGCCCGTACGGCGATCTGCGCGGCACTCCCGGCCGGGTCGTCGCCGACGACGGGACCGTCCTCCACTACGAGGTGGACGAGGTCGAGGCGGATGCCCCGGCCGCCCGCAGGCGTCGGCTCTTCGGCCGCCGGGAGCCCGCTCCCGTCACCGTCGTCTTCAGCCACGGCTACTGCCTCAACCAGGACTCCTGGCACTTCCAGCGGGCCGCCCTGCGCGGTCTCGTCCGTACCGTCCACTGGGACCAGCGCAGCCACGGCCGTTCCGGGCACGGGGTCTCCCAGACAGGGCCCGACGGGGCGCCCGTCTCCATCGACCTCCTCGGCCGCGACCTCAAGGCCGTCCTCGACGCGGCCGCGCCCGAGGGCCCGCTCGTCCTCGTCGGGCACTCCATGGGCGGCATGACGGTGATGGCGCTCGCCGCGCAGTACCCGGAGCTGATCCGCGACCGGGTCGTCGGCGTCGCCCTCGTCGGCACCTCGGCGGGGAAGCTGGGAGAGGTGACGTACGGGCTGCCGATCGCCGGCGTCAACGCCGTCCGGCGGGTCCTGCCGGGCGTCCTGCGGGCCCTCGGCTCCCAGGCGGAACTGGTCGAGCGCGGGCGCCGGGCGACCGCCGACCTCTTCGCGGGTCTCATCAAGAAGTACTCGTTCGCCTCGAAGGACGTGGACCCCGCGGTCGCCCGCTTCGCCGAGCGGATGATCGAGTCGACCCCGATCGACGTGGTCGCCGCCTTCTACCCGGCCTTCGCCGAGCACGACAAGGCCACCGCCCTCGCCGCCTTCGGAGAGCTGCCGGTGCTCGCGCTCGCCGGGGACAACGACCTGGTCACCCCCAGCTCGCACACCGAGGCCATCGCCGCCCTGCTGCCGGACGCGGAGCTGGTGATCGTCCCGGACGCGGGCCATCTGGTGATGCTGGAGCACCCGGAGGCGGTCACCGACCGGCTGGCCGACCTGCTTGTGCGGGCCGGTGCCGTCCCGGCCGGGGAGGGCTTCCGCACGCGCTAGGTTTGCTCGTATGGAAGCAGCACATCCGCCCGTCTCCGGCGCCACCCTCTCCGTCGAGTCCCCGCAGCAGATGCAGGAGCTCGGCCGCCGGCTCGCGAAGATCCTCCGGCCCGGCGACCTCGTCATGCTCACCGGTGAGCTCGGCGCCGGGAAGACCACCCTGACCCGCGGCCTCGGCGAGGGGCTCGGCGTGCGGGGGGCCGTCACCTCCCCGACCTTCGTCATCGCCCGCGTCCACCCGTCCCTCGTCGGCGGCCCGGCCCTGGTCCACGTCGACGCGTACCGGCTCGGCGGCGGTCTCGACGAGATGGAGGACCTCGACCTGGACGTCTCGCTGCCCGAGTCCGTGGTCGTCGTCGAGTGGGGCGACGGCAAGGTCGAGGAGCTGACCGACGACCGGCTGCACCTGCTCATCCACCGGGTGACCGGCGACACCGACGACGACCGGCGCACGGTCGTGCTGCGCGGGATCGGCACGCGCTGGGCCGACGAGGACCTGGCCGCCTTCTGACGTAGGTTCCGACAACGTGTCGGGAAGGTGTTGCGTGGGTCGTACGAGGCGTGGTCACATGGATGCACGAGCTGGTTAGGTGTACCTAACCTACGGGAGGCATGCATGGCGACGCCCGAACGCGCGGAACCCGGCCGGGACCACGTCTCGATGAGCGAGCTGCTCGCGTCCTGCGCGGCCGCCCGGGCCCTCTCGACCCCGCCGCCGGAGCCGTCCGAGCGGGCGGAAGAGGACGAAGCCCTACGGGACGAGGCGGCTTAGAAGCCGTACGGGACGTAGCGGCTCGACGTGGTGGCTCGGGGGAGCGACGGCCAGGGGTGACGCTCGGGGCGCGACGGTCAGGGAACGACGACGACCTTCGCGCCGATCACCGCGAACGTCCACATCGCGTCCCCGTCGGCCCGCTTCATCCGGATGCCGCCCGTCTTCCGCGCCGGGTCCGGGGACGGCGTCGAGCCGTCGACCGCCGCGCTGAAGCCGATCGCCACGTCCTGGTTCGTCGCGAACCGCACCACGTGCTCGATCGGCACCCCGTCCGAGCCCTGCACCGAGCCCGAGCGCGAGGACACCTTGTACGCGCCCGCCACCGGGTCGACCGTGGACGGCCACACCCTGAACGTACGGGTCGCCTTGCCCTGCGCGTCCACGAGCCACACCCGGCGGTCGGACAGCGCGTACACGACCCGCTCCCCGCTGCCCGAGTCCGCGGGAACGGCGAGGGGGTCCTTGGCCGGCTGCTTCGGGCCGCCGCTCGGCGAGACCGAGGGAGCCGCCGTGCCCGACGTCCGCGGCTTCACCGACAGATCGACGGGGGCGTTCGCCGAGGCCTGGTAGGCGAGGAAGCAGACCGCGGCGACGGCCGCCGCCGTGAGCCCGGCCACGAATCCCGAGCTGCTCCGTGCCACCGTGCCCACCTTTCGTACGAACGTATCGAAGGGTGACGGTAGCAGCCGCCGGACCGAGGTTCGGGGCAGCGTGCCCGGGAGCCGTAGGCTGTTCGCGTGCTGTTGCTCGCCATGGATACCGCCACCCCCGCCGTCACCGTCGCCCTCCACGACGGCGAGGCCGTCGTCGCCTCGTCGAGCCAGGTCGACGCCCGCCGCCACGGGGAGCTGCTGCTGCCCGCCGTCGACCGGGTCCTCGCCGAGGCCGGACTGAAACTCGACGCGGTCACCGGGATCGTCGTCGGCGTCGGCCCCGGCCCGTACACCGGGCTCCGGGTCGGCCTCGTCACGGCCGCGGCCTTCGCGTCCGCGCTCGGCGTGCCGGTGCACGGCCTGTGCACCCTCGACGGCCTCGCGTACGCCTCCGGGATCGACGAGCCCTTCGCCGTCGCGACGGACGCGCGCCGCAAGGAGGTCTACTGGGCGCGGTACGAGGACTCCCGTACGCGGGTGACCGACGCGTCCGTCGACCGGCCCGCCGACATCGCCGAGCAGCTCGCCGGCCTCCCGGTCGTCGGCGCGGGCGCCCTCCTCTACCCCGAGGCCTTCCCGGACGCCCGCGAGCCCGAGCACCAGTCGGCCGCCGCGCTCGCCGGGCTCGCCGCGGAGAAGCTCGCGGCCGGCGGGGACGGCTTCCTCGACCCGCTGCCGATGTACCTGCGCCGCCCCGACGCGCAGGTGCCGAAGAACTACAAGGTGGTCACCCCCAAGTGAGCGCCCAGGTGAGCACCGTGCTCCGTGAGATGCGCTGGTGGGACCTGGAGGCCGTGCTCGCGCTCGAAGCCGAGCTGTTCCCCGAGGACGCCTGGTCGGAGGGGATGTTCTGGTCCGAGCTCGCGCACGCCAGGGGGCCGCGCGCGACCCGCCACTACGTGGTCGCCGAGGACGGGTCCGGCCGGCTCGTCGGCTACGCCGGGCTCGCCGCCGCCGGCGGCCTCGGCGACGTCCAGACCATCGCCGTCGCCCGCGACCAGTGGGGCACGGGCCTCGGAGCCCGGCTCCTCACCGACCTCCTCCAGGCCGCGACCGCCTTCGAGTGCGAAGAGGTCCTCCTCGAAGTGCGCGTGGACAACACCCGGGCCCAGAAGCTCTACGAGCGCTTCGGCTTCGAGCCCATCGGCTTCCGCCGCGGCTACTACCAGCCCGGCAACGTGGACGCGCTCGTGATGCGACACATCGTCCAGGGAACAGACGTTCAAGGAACAGAGACTGATTCAGATGGCTGCTGACGAACCGCTCGTACTCGGCATCGAGACCTCCTGCGACGAGACCGGCGTCGGCATCGTCCACGGAACCACCCTCCTCGCCGACGCCGTCGCCTCCAGCGTCGACACCCACGCCCGCTTCGGCGGCGTCGTGCCCGAGATCGCCTCCCGCGCCCACCTGGAGGCCATGGTCCCGACGATCGAGCGCGCCCTGAAGACGGCCGGCGTCTCCCCGAAGGACCTCGACGGCATCGCGGTGACGGCCGGTCCCGGCCTCGCGGGCGCGCTGCTCGTCGGCGTCTCCGCGGCCAAGGCGTACGCCTACGCCCTCGGCAAGCCGCTCTACGGCGTCAACCACCTCGCCTCGCACATCTGCGTCGACCAGCTGGAGCACGGCAAGCTGCCCGAGCCGACGATGGCCCTCCTCGTCTCCGGCGGGCACTCCTCGCTGCTGCTCTCCGCCGACATCACCTCCGACGTACGGCCGATGGGCGCCACCATCGACGACGCGGCCGGCGAGGCCTTCGACAAGATCGCCCGCGTCCTCGACCTCGGCTTCCCCGGCGGACCGGTCATCGACCGGCTCGCCAAGGAGGGCGACCCGGCGGCGATCGCCTTCCCGCGCGGTCTGAGCGGCTCCCGGGACCCCGCGTACGACTTCTCCTTCTCCGGCCTCAAGACCGCCGTGGCCCGCTGGATCGAGGCCAAGCGGGCGGCCGGCGAGGACGTGCCCGTGCGGGACGTCGCCGCGTCCTTCCAGGAGGCGGTCGTCGACGTGCTCACCCGCAAGGCCGTCCGGGCCTGCAAGGACGAGGGCGTCGACCACCTGATGATCGGCGGCGGCGTCGCCGCCAACTCGCGGCTCCGCGCCCTCGCCCAGGAGCGCTGCGAGCGCGCCGGGATCCGGCTGCGGGTGCCGCGTCCCGGCCTGTGCACGGACAACGGCGCGATGGTCGCGGCCCTCGGCTCCGAGATGGTCGCCCGCAACCGGCCGGCCTCGGACCTGGAGCTGTCGGCGGACTCCTCGCTGCCGGTGACGGACCCGCACGTGCCGGGAGCCCACTCCCACTCGCACGACCACGACCACGTGCACGAGGTCAGCAAGGAGAACCTGTACTCGTGAGGCTCACGCTCATGTGGGAGGCCAGGGCCGCCCAGGGCCGGGGCGCCGAGCTCCTGGAGTGGGCGCGGGCGCGGGTCCTCGCCCGCGAGCCGCTCCGCCGGGAGCTCTTCCGGGCCCCGCAGGACCGGGTCCTCGTCCTCACCTGGTGGGAGGCGGAGACCTTCGACGCCGAACTGCCCGAGCTGCCGGAGCCGGACGCGGAGCTGATCACCCGTCCGGTCCACCGCTGGCGCTTCGAATCGGTCGAATAGCTCACACGGGCGACGCGCGACCGAAAATAGAGCAACCTTTCGACCGCTTCGGGCATCCCACAGCGCGTGAAGAAGACGATCGCGCTGTGGGCGGCCCTGACCGCCGTCGCCCTCCTGGTGACCGGCTGCACGGTGGAGGAGCCCGCCGCGGCCGCCGCTCCCGCCCCGGCGAAGACGACCGCACCCGCGGCCGGGCACAAGGCACCCGAGGCGCCCGGGGCCGCCACGGC
>NZ_MWIG01000729.1:0-5631 GCF_002156145.1 Streptomyces sp. NRRL B-24572
TACGAGGCCACCGGCACCGACGCGTACGACGAGAAGCGGCAGGCCGTCACCGCCTCCCTCAACCAGTCCTACGACCTGGTGCTCGCCCGCCGGGCCCTCCAGCACGGCCGGACGAGCTCCCTGGTGCGGATCCTCGCCCAGCTCAACGTCCTCATCCCGCTCGTCGAGGCCGCCCCCGCCGCCCACCTGCGGGCCCGCCTGGTCGGCCCACTGTCCCCGGCGATCCCGGCGGCCGTACGGGAACTGGCGGACGCCGTCGAGGAGGGCCGCACGGGCGCCCCCGTACTGGACGACCTGCCGACCCCCGAGCGGCCCGCCGAGAAGGCCGTGGACCACGCCCTGCGGCACGCGGCGGCCGTCGTCCACAAGGCCGACCCCGATCCGTACAACGTCGACGACCGCCTCGGGCGCCCCGCCGCGCTCCGCGTCCGGGCCCGCCGGGCCGCCCGCGCCGTCCTGCTCTCGGAGGCGTCCTGGCGGTACGGCCTGCGGCTCGCGCTCTGCATCGGCCTCGCCCAGGCCCTGGTGTCCCTCATCCCCGTCCCCCGCTCGTACTGGGTCGCGCTCACCGTCACCTTCGTCATGAAGCCCGACTTCGGCTCGGTCTTCTCCCGGGCCGTGCTCCGCGCCGCCGGCACCGCCGCCGGTCTGGTCCTGGCCGCGCTCGTCCTCTCGCAGGTGCCGCGCGGCTGGTGGGACGTGCCGGTCCTTGCCGTGCTCGCCGCGCTGATCCCGGCCTCCTCCGCGAAGGGGTACGCCTTCCAGACCGCTGCCATCACCCCGGTCATCCTGCTGCTCTCCGACACGCTCAACCACCAGGGCTTCGACCTCGTCCTGCCCCGCCTCTACGACTCGCTCATCGGCTGCGCGATCGCGCTGGTCGCCGGCTATCTGCTGTGGCCCGAGTCCTGGCACGCCCGGATCGGCGACCGGCTCGCGGACGCGGTCGCCGACACCGCCGCGTACGTGGCGCGGGCCTTCAGCGGCGCCGATGACCAGGGCGGACGCCTTCGCGCCCGCCGAAAGCTCTACCGCGATCTGTCCACCGTCCGCTCCGAGTTCCAGCGCGCCCTGACCGAACCGCCGCCCACCGGCACCCGTGCCGCCGCCTGGTGGCCGCTGGTCGTCGCCGTGGAGCGGATCGTGGACGCGACGACCGCGGCCAGGATCCGGGTCAACCACGGTGCCCCCGCGCCCGATCCGGCGGAGGTCACCGCCGTGGAGCGGGAGTTGCGGGAACTCGCGGACGGACTGCGCGGCACGGACACCCTCGTGGAGGTCCGCGCGGAGCTTCCCGGCGACGAGAACGGAGTCCTGGCGCCGCTCCGCCAGGAGGTCGGCGCGGCCCGCGCCATCGCCGGTCCCGACCTGCGGTAAACCCCCTTCCGGGGGCGTACGGGAGGACTTACCGGCGGTCACAGAAACGGAACCTCCCCACTGCCATTACCGGAAACCACCCGGGCGACTACGATGCGCTCGATTCACCGTGATCCGCGCCCGCCGCCGTCGGCAACCGGCCCGGCGTGCGGTCCACTTCGCCGTGCCGCAGCACCACCCACGCCCTGCCTCACCTCCCGCCACCGAGGACCCGCCATGCGCACCACCACGAACAGAGGGCTCCAGCCCAACGTCCTCGGTACCTTCGACACGATCGTGATGGCCGTCGCCGGCAGCGCCCCCGCCTACTCGCTGGCCGCGACGACCGCCGTCCTCTTCGGCGCGGTCGGCCTCGCCGGACCCGCCGCCCTGCTGTACTGCGCGATACCGATGCTCGGCATCGTCCTCGCGTACGCCCGTCTCGGCCGGATCGACGTCAACGCCGGGGCCGGGTACTCCTGGGTGGGCCGCACCCTCCACCCCTTCCTCGGCTTCCTCTCCGGCTGGGCGCTCGTCTTCGCCGCCACCGTGTTCATGGTGGCCGGTTCGCTGCCCGCCGGCACCCTCACGCTCTCGCTGATCAGCCCCGGGCTCGCCGACTCGACCCCGCTCGCGGCGGCCGTCGGCGCCGGCTGGTTCCTGATGATGCTGCTCGTCGTCCTGGGCGGCGCGCGGCTCACCGTACGGGCGCAGCTCGTGATGTCCGGCGTGGAGATGCTGATCCTGCTCGGCTTCGTCCTGGCCGCCGTCGTGCACCGGGGCCGGGCGACCGCCTTCGACTGGTCCTGGTTCGCCCTCGACCACTTCCACGGGCCCGGCGCCTTCGCCGCCGGGGCGCTGATCGCCGCGTTCTACTACTGGGGCTGGGACGTCACCAGCAACCTCAGTGAGGAGACCCGCGACAGCCGCCGCACCGCCGGGCTCGCCGCGCTCGTCGGCGTCGGCTTCGTCTTCCTCCTCTTCGAGGCCTTCACCGTCGCCGTCAACGTCCTGCTGAGCGCCGAGGAGATCCGCGACGCCGGGCCCAACGTCCTCGCCGTCCTCGGCCAGGAGATCTGGCCCGGCGTCGGCGGCAAACTGCTCGTCGTGGCCGTCCTCCTGTCCACCGTCGCCACCCTGGAGACCACCCTCCTCCAGGTGACCCGCTCGCTGTTCGCGATGGGCCGCGACCGGACCCTGCCGGCCGCGCTCGGCCGCGTGCACCGCCGCTGGAACACCCCGTGGGTCGCGATCGCCGCCGTCGGCGGCGCCGGCCTCCTGATGTTCGCGGCGGCCGCGGCAGCGGGCTCCGTGCAGCAGATCCTCAGCGACGCCGTCGCCGCGATCGGCCTCCAGATCGCGTTCTACTACGGCCTCGCGGGCATCGCCGCGATCGTCGCCTACAAGGCGGTCCTGTTCCGCTCCGTACAGAACTTCGTCCTCGGCGGGCTGTGGCCGCTGCTCGGCTCCGCGTTCATGCTCTGGACCTTCGTCGAGTCGATCGGCGTACTCTCCACGACCGCCGTCACCATCGGCCTCGGCGGACTGCTCCTCGGCGTCGTCCCGCTGCTCGTGTACTGGCGCAAGGGCAGCGACTACTACCGTCCGGCCCGCCTGGACGCCGTCCGCGCCCTGGAGGCGGCGGAGGGCTCGGGCCCGGCCACGCGCCCGCGTACGGGAGCCCGCGACAAGAGCTACGCGACGGACTTCTGAGCGCACCCGTACGTACGCCGCACCTGTACGTACGCCGCGACCGCACGTATGCAGCGACTGTACGCATGCAGCGACTTCTCCCCAAGGCAGCCGAACCCGAAGGAGGCCCCCGATGGCCGTACGCCGCCGCTCCGCGCGCCCGGCGCGTCCGGAGCGCTTCGCGCCCGACTTCGACCCGGACTTCGGGGACCGGGCGCTGACCGAGGCGCGCCACGACATCGTCATCGGCCGCTGGCAGGGCGTACGGGACCTGCTCGCCGCCACCGGCACGGACTGGACGCGCCGTACCCACCGGCTGCGGCTCCTCTCGCACGCCGCCGCGGGCAGCTCCACCGTCGAGACCTGGCGGGCCGCCGAGCCCGGCAACCCCGACGCGGCCGTGCTGCGGGCCGCGACCGAGGTGGTACGGGTCTTCGACGCGGCCATCGCGGCCGGCCGGGGCGCCACCCTCGACCGGGGCCGGATCGACGCCGCCGTCGACGCCTGCCGGGGGGCGGCCGAGGCGGCACCGGCGGACCCCATGCCGTGGATCTCGATGCTCTCGGTGGCACGCCTCTACGAGGGCGGAGTACCGCGCCGGGAACTGCGCCACTGGTTCGACGAGTTGCGGCGCCGCGACCCGTACAACACCGAGGGCCACATCCAGGTGCTGCGCTACTGGTCGGCGCGGTGGCACGGCACGCACGGCAGCATGTACGACTTCGCCCGCGACGCGGCGGGCGTGGCGCCGCCCGGCTCCCCGCTGCCGGTCCTGGTGCAGGTGGCCCGGGTCGAGGAGTACCGGTACATCGCGGACGGGGCGCTCGGCCGGGGCCCGGTGCGAGGCTTCGACCAGCACTGGAAGCACGAACTGGCGGTGACGGAACTGCGCCGCACCCACGCGCGCTGGATCGGCGGCCGCGAGCCCGGGCAGCCGGTGGCACCGGAGGAGGTCGCGGACCTCAACTTCCTCGCACACGCGGCCTGTTACGCGGGCCAGGTGGAGATCGCGCGGGAGCTGATGGGACTGCTCGGCACGCGGGCGGCGTGGGTGCCGTGGGCGTACACGGGGGACCCGGAGGAGCAGTTCACCAGATTCAGGGAGGGCCTGGGAGTGGAGTGACTCCCCCCTCCCGGAGCCCTTCGACGGCAACGCCGGGTGTACGGATCCGCACGGAGACGGCACCGGAGTGAATGCCGCATGAACGCACGACGGCCGGGGGCGACCGGGTCACCGGAGGGGGAGGGGGCGGCCGCTAACCTTACGTGTCCGCCCTGGCCAGGGATGAACGTCCCGAAACGCCCAGTACGGACATTCACACTGCACCCCCACTCATGCGAAAGGGTTCGCCCATGGGTATTCGGAGCATGCTGCGCAAGGTGTTCGGCCGGGACCGCGAGGAATCCCCGGCAACCTCCGTCCCGCCCCAGACGCGTGAGACCCCGGAGGCGGCGGCCTCGACCCCGACGGGGACCTCGGACACCCCGGAGACGGCAACCCCGGAGGCCCCGGTCACCCCGGAGGCGGCGGCCCCGGAGGCCGCTCCGGTCACCCCGGAGGCGGCGGCGCGCCGCGCGGCGGACGACCTGGTGGCGGCGTCCTTCGACAACCCGCAGATCCCGAAGGCGAGGACGGCCGGGGCCGGGGAGACGGATGCGGCACCGGCTTCCGAGCCGGAGGGCGCGGCCACCGTCCCGGCGGAGGCGGCCGTCGCGGTGGACGCGGACGCGTCGGAGATCGCTGCGGAGCAGCAGGACGCGTCGGAGCCGGAGGCGGCCGTCGTCGCGGACGACACGAACCCGGAGGAGCCGGAGGCGGCCGTCGCGGTGGACGCGGACGCGTCCGAAGCCGCTCCGGAGGAGCAGGAGACGGCGGAGCCGGAAGCGGACGCCGCTGACGAGCCCCAGGCCGAAGCCGCCGCCCCGGAGGAGCCGGAGACGGCTGTCGCCGCAGACGCGGAGGCGCCCGAGGCCGCTGCGGAGCAGGCGGAGGCGCCCGCCGACGAGGCGCCGGATGCCGTCGTCGCGGACGACACGGCCCCGGACGCGCCGGAGGCGGCCGTCGCCGTGGACGCGGACGCGTCCGAGCTCGCTCCGGAGGAGCAGGAGGAGGCGGCGGAGCCCGCCGCCGAGGCGGCCGACGAGTCGGCGCAGCCCGCGTCCCCGGCGGAGCCGGAGACCGACGCTGCGGACGAGCCGCAGGCCGAGGCCGCAGTCCCGGCGGAGCCGGAGACGGCCGTCGGCACGGACGCGGATGCGGATGCGGACGCGTCCGAAGCCGCCACCGAGCAGCAGGAAGCGGCGGCGCCCGCCGCCGATGCGGCCGACCAGACGGCGGAGCCGGAGACGGCCGAAGCGGCCGACGAGGCGCCGGAGGCGGAGGCGGCCGTCGTCGCGGACGACGCGGCACCGGCGGAGCCGGAAGCGGACGCTGCCGACGAGCCGCAGGCCGAGGCCACCGCCCCGGCGGAGCCGGTCGCCGTCGCGGCGGCGGAGCCGGCGGCCGACGTCGCCCCCGAGCCGGAGGCGCAGGCCGACGAGGTCCCGGCCGACCAGGCCGACGAGGCTCAGACCTCCGAGGCC
>NZ_MWIG01000073.1:0-2574 GCF_002156145.1 Streptomyces sp. NRRL B-24572
CCGAGGAGACCCCCGAGAAGGTCGCCAAGGTGCCGGTCGACGCCAACAAGGGCGTCGACATCGAGAAGGCCCGCGAGATCGTCGCCGCGGCGCAGTTCCCGGCCGAGGTGGCCGAGAAGGTCGCCGACGTCCTCGTGACCCTGTGGAAGACCTTCGTCGCCGAGGACGCGCTCCTCGTCGAGGTCAACCCGCTGGCGAAGGTCGCCTCCGGCGACGTCATCGCCCTCGACGGCAAGGTGTCCCTCGACGAGAACGCCGACTTCCGTCAGCCCGAGCACGAGGCGCTCGAGGACAAGGCCGCAGCCAACCCGCTCGAGGCTGCCGCCAAGGCCAAGAACCTCAACTACGTCAAGCTCGACGGCGAGGTCGGCATCATCGGCAACGGCGCCGGCCTGGTCATGTCGACCCTGGACGTCGTCGCGTACGCCGGTGAGAACCACGGCGGCGTGAAGCCGGCCAACTTCCTCGACATCGGCGGCGGCGCCTCCGCCGAGGTCATGGCGAACGGCCTGGAGATCATCCTGGGCGACCCGGACGTCAAGTCCGTGTTCGTCAACGTCTTCGGTGGCATCACCGCCTGCGACGAGGTCGCCAACGGCATCGTGCAGGCCCTGGAGCTCCTCAAGTCCAAGGGCGAAGAGGTCACCAAGCCGCTGGTCGTGCGCCTCGACGGCAACAACGCGGAGCTGGGTCGCAAGATCCTGTCGGACGCCAACCACCCGCTCGTGCAGCGCGTGGACACCATGGACGGCGCGGCCGACAAGGCCGCCGAGCTCGCGGCTGCGAAGTAAGGGACAGGGGAAACCACAGCCATGGCTATCTTCCTCAACAAGGACAGCAAGGTCATCGTCCAGGGCATGACCGGTGCCACGGGCATGAAGCACACCAAGCTCATGCTGGGTGACGGCACCAACATCGTCGGCGGCGTGAACCCGCGCAAGGCCGGCACCAAGGTCGACTTCGACGGCACCGAGGTCCCGGTCTTCGGGACCGTCGCCGAGGCCATGAAGGAGACCGGCGCCAACGTCTCGGTCCTCTTCGTGCCGCCGGCCTTCGCGAAGGCCGCCGTCGTCGAGGCGATCGACGCCGAGATCCCCCTCGCCGTTGTCATCACCGAGGGCATCGCCGTCCACGACTCGGCCGCGTTCTACGCGTACGCCGTCGAGAAGGGCAACAAGACCCGCCTCATCGGCCCGAACTGCCCCGGTCTCATCACCCCGGGCCAGTCCAACGCCGGCATCATCCCGGGCGACATCACGAAGCCGGGCCGCATCGGCCTGGTCTCGAAGTCCGGCACGCTGACGTACCAGATGATGTACGAGCTCCGTGACCTCGGCTTCTCCTCCGCCGTCGGCATCGGTGGCGACCCGGTCATCGGCACCACGCACATCGACGCCCTCGCGGCGTTCGAGGCGGACCCCGACACCGACCTGATCGTCATGATCGGCGAGATCGGCGGCGACGCCGAGGAGCGCGCGGCCGACTTCATCAAGGCCAACGTCACCAAGCCGGTCGTCGGCTACGTCGCGGGCTTCACCGCGCCCGAGGGCAAGACCATGGGCCACGCCGGCGCCATCGTCTCCGGCTCCTCCGGCACCGCCCAGGCGAAGAAGGAGGCCCTGGAGGCCGCCGGCGTCAAGGTCGGCAAGACGCCGACCGAGACCGCCAAGCTGGCGCGCGCCATCCTCGCGGGCTGAACAGGCCGACCAGGCTGAACAGGCCGAGCGGGCTGAACAGGCCGGACAGGCTGAACAGCCTGAACGGGCTGGTGCGCACAGCAGCCTGACGGGCAGTACGCGAGTGGGCCCCGCCCCTCCCGGGAGACCGGGCGGGGGCGGGGCCCACTCGCGTGTCCGCACGCGTCACTCGACCGCCGGGACCAGCCGCTCCGGGCCCGGGTTGGGCTCCGAGCGCAGCTTGTTGCGGAGCTCCACGTCCTCCGGGCGGAGCTTCTGCGGGCCGCCGCGCACCGGCACCCCGTTGACGGTCTCGCCGGGGGCGTTCACCGGGATGTAGCGGGTCGGCGCGGTCACCACCGTGAAACCGGTGACCGCGATGAGGATCGCCGTCACCCCCAGCACCGCCCGCGTCCAGGTGCGGGCCCGGCGTTCGCTGCCCGTCCGGACCGCGCGCGGGGCCGGGAGGGCCGCCGCCGGCGCCTCCGCGACCAGCGCGCTCAGACGCCGGTGCAGGTCCTCGGGGGCGGTGAGCTCCGGGACCCGCTCCGCGATGACCGTACGGGCGTGCAGCAGCCGGTTCGCGGCGGCGGGAGTGCTCGCCTCCGTCTCGGCCGCCGTCTCCGGCAGGTCCAGGCCGAGCCCGTCGTAGAGCAGGACGGTACGGCGGTACGCCGGGGGCAGGTCGAGGAGCGCGCCGAGCAGCGCCCGGCGGTCCGCCTCGGCCGGCGGGGCGTCGGGGTGCTTGTGGGCGCGGCGCAGCCGGTGCCAGGGGGAGAGGGCGTACTCGTACGCCGCCGCCCGCACCCAGCCCGCCGGGTCCGCGTCCACGGCCACCTCGGGCCAGCGCTGCCAGGCGTGGTGGAAGGCGTGCTCGACGGCCTCGCGGGAGAGCCCG
>NZ_MWIG01000730.1:0-2621 GCF_002156145.1 Streptomyces sp. NRRL B-24572
GAGAGTAGGACGCCGCCGAACAATTTTTAGCCTCAACCCCCGGACCTTGTCCGGGGGTTGAGGCATTTTTGCGTTCTACGCTGTGGTCATGCGATACGACCTGATCATCTTCGACAACGACGGTGTGCTCGTGGACAGCGAGCCCATCTCCAACACCCTGCTGGCCGGTTATCTGACGGAGCTAGGGCACCCCACCACGTACGAGGAGTCGGTGCGGGACTACATGGGGTCCGCCATGCATCGCATCCATGAGCTGGTCGAGGAGCGGAGCGGGCAGCGGCTGCCGGCGGACTTCGACGACGTCTTCCACGCGCGCGTGTTCGCCGCGTTCCAGGCGGAGTTGCAGGCCGTGGACGGGGCCGGGGACGTGCTCAAGGGGCTGACCGCTGCCGGCGTTCCGTACTGTGTGGCCTCCTCCGGGAGCCATGAGCGGATCCGGGTCGGGCACCGAAAGACCGGGCTCGACGTCCACTTCAGGGACGAGACGATCTTCAGTGCCGAGGATGTGGGTCGCGGCAAGCCGTGGCCCGACCTGTTCCTGTACGCCGCCGAGCGGATGGGGGTCGCTCCCGAGCGGTGTGTGGTCGTCGAGGACAGCGGGCCCGGCGTGCAGGCCGCCCTGGCGGCCGGGATGGACGTGTACGGGTTCACCGCGATGACGCCGGAGGCCAAGCTCAGCGGGGCCAAGGGGTTCTTCGGGGGGATGGACGAGCTTCTCGCGATTTTGGAGACGTGATCCATCTACCCATCGGTAGTTACCGGCCGTACGCTGTGCCGCCATGACGGATGCGCGGTTGAGGCGTGGGCGGGGATCCCTGGCGGTCAGTTTCTTCGTGCAGGGAGTCACCTTCGCCCTGCTCGTGACTCGAATACCGGCGATCCAGGACCAGTACGGCATCTCGGACGGGCTGCTGCCGGCCTTCCTGGCAGCTGTCCCGATCCTGGCGGGTGTGGCGAGCGTGGCGACCGAGAAGGTCGTCGCCCGGGTGGGGCCCGCGGTCGTGCTGCGGTGGGCGCAGCCCTTTGTGCTCCTGGCGCTTCTTGCCGTCGGGCTCGGATCCCAGCTCTGGCACGCGGCGATCGCGCTCGGGCTCTTCGGGATCGCGGTCGGTTCGCTCGACGCCTCCATGAACATGCTGGGGGTGAGCCTCCAGCGGGCGTACGGGCGGAGCATCATGCTCGGCTTCCACGCCTCGTACAGCCTCGGCGGGATCGCGGGGGCCTCGTTGGCCTGGGTGGGGGCGCACTGGCACCTGTCGCTGTTCGTGTCGTACCTGCCGGTGGTGGCCGTGCTGCTGCCCGTCGCGTTCGTCGGCAGCCGGTGGTACGTGGCCGATGGGGACTCCGGGACGGTCGAGGCGGGGGAGGGCAAGGGGAGCGGTGTCGTCTTCAAGGTGCTGCTGCCGCTCTGTCTGGTGATGACCTTCGCGTACATCGGGGACTCGACGGTCTCCAACTGGAGCGCCAAGTACCTCCAGGACGTGCTCCACAGCTCGGAGGAGCTGGCGACCGTGCCGTACAACGCGTACATGGTGACGACACTGCTCGGGCGGGCCGTCGGGGACCTCGGGGTGCGGCGGTTCGGGGCCGTCGTGGTCGTCCGGGTGGGGGCGGTGCTCGCGGCGCTCGGGTTCGCGGCGGTCGCGGCGGCACCGGGTGCCTGGGCGGGCATCGCCGGGTTCACGGTGCTCGGGTTCGGGCTGAGCGTGATCGTGCCGCAGACCTTCGCCGCGGCGGGGAGGTTGTTCCCGGGGGCCAGTGACGCGGCGGTCGCGCGGCTCAACGTCTTCAACTACGTGGGGTTCCTCGTCGGGTCCCCTCTGGTGGGGGCGCTCGGGGACGCGTGGAGCTATCGGGGGGCCATGGTGGTGCCGATGGCGCTGGTCCTGGTGACGGTGGTGTACGCCACGTCGTTCGGTGCGCGAGAGGCCCGATACGGTGGCGGGTATGAGCAGCCGCGCACTGTTGATGTGGGATGAAGCTGTCACGCGGTACGACTTCGGGTCCGAGCACCCGATGGATCCGGTACGGCTCGCGCTGACGATGTCGCTGGTGCGGGCCTACGGGCTCGACCGGGCGGTGGACGTGGTGGCGGCGAAGCCGGCCGGGGACTCGACGCTGCGGCTCGTGCACCGCGAGGACTACGTGGCGGCGGTGCGGGCGGCCTCGGCGGATCCGCGCCGTGCCGACCAGGCGTACGGGCTCGGGACGGTCGACGATCCGGCGTTCGCCGGGATGCACGAGGTCTCGGCGCTGATCGCCGGGCAGTCGGTGGGGGCGGCGGAGGCGATCTGGCGCGGGGAGGCCGCGCACGCGGTGAACTTCGCCGGTGGACTTCACCACGCCATGCCGGGGACGGCTTCCGGTTTCTGCATCTACAACGACGCCTCGCTCGCCATCGCCCGGCTGCTCGAACTGGGTGCGGAGCGGGTCGCGTACGTGGACGTGGACGTGCACCACGGGGACGGGGTGCAGGCGGCGTTCTGGGAGGACCCGCGGGTTCTGACGGTCTCGCTGCACGAGCATCCGCGGACGCTGTTCCCGCAGACGGGCTGGCCGGAGGAGACGGGCGCGGCGGGGGCCGGTGAGGGCGGGGCCGTGAACGTGGCGCTGCCGGCCGG
>NZ_MWIG01000731.1:0-2268 GCF_002156145.1 Streptomyces sp. NRRL B-24572
GTCAGGAAGGGACGAGCGGGTACGGGACGGGGCGGTGGTCCGCCGGACGTGCGGAGGTTCAGCGGAGCGGACCGGCCCGGAACACCGGCGGTTCCGAGTCCGGGACGCGGGTCACCCGTACCCGTTCACCGGGGTACGGGTACGCCGACGCGGAACCCTGCCAGTGGGCCCGGCACAGGGCGCCCTCCCACTCCACGTAGCCGTGCGGGCGCAGCCAGGTCGCGACGGCCGCGACCTCGACACGCTCGCGCTGCAGGGCGGCAGGCGGGACGTCGCGACCGTCGCGACCTGGCTGCGCCCGCACGGCTACGTGGAGTGGGAGGGCGCCCTGTGCCGGGCCCACTGGCAGGGTTCCGCGTCGGCGTACCCGTACCCCGGTGAACGGGTACGGGTGACCCGCGTCCCGGACTCGGAACCGCCGGTGTTCCGGGCCGGTCCGCTCCGCTGAACCTCCGCACGTCCGGCGGACCACCGCCCCGTCCCGTACCCGCTCGTCCCTTCCTGACCACCCATCGCTCCACGGAGTAGCCGTGACCGCCACGCCCCAGCCCGACGAAGCCCCGCTCCCCGTGCCGTACATGGGCTTCGAGTTCGACAGCGCCCAGCGTCTGCCGCTGCTGCTCTGCCTGGACACCTCGACCTCCCTGACCCGGAGCGATGCCATCTCCTCGCTCAACACCGCCCTCGGTTCGTGGGCGGAGAGCCTCGCCGAGGACATGGCGCTGAGCGCCGCCGTCGACGTCGCCGTGATCACGTTCGGCGGCAGCGACGGCATCACGGTCTGGCAGGGGTCCACCCCGCTCGGCGCCACCGCCCCGGTGTGGCCGCACAGTCCCTTCGTACCGGCCCACGAGTTCCGGCCGCCGGTGCTGCGCGCGCACGGCGTGACGCTCCTCGACCGGGCGCTGCGCCTGGCGATGGAGGTTGTCGCCGACTACAAGGCGGGGCTGCGGGCGGAGGGGCTGACGTACTACCGCCCGCAGATCTGTGTCGTCACGGACGGCTACCCGAGCGACGAGCAGGGCAGGTTCTCGCACGCGTACCGCGAACTCCTGCCCGATCTGCGCAAGGCGGAGGAGGAGCGCCGCTTCCGGCTGTTCGCGGTGGGGGTCAGCGAGCGCCACGCGGGGGCCGAGGAGGTGCTGCAGGAGCTCGCGCCGCACTACCACGCGTGGCTGGACGGCTTCCCGTTCGCGGAGCTGCTGACGGCGATGTCGCACAGCGCCAAGGCGACCCAGGGCGGTGCGGCGGAGGCCGAGTTCCAGGAGATCTTCGCCCGTCTGAAGCGGCGGCGCGGCGGCGGGCAGGTCCCGGCGTGAGGCCGGCGGACGGGCCGCCCCCGGACTGGCGGGTGCACGGCACCAGCGCCATCGGCTACCGGCACCTGCGGGAGCGGATGCCCTGTCAGGACGCGTGGCGGGTCCGCAGGACCCCGTCGGGGCTCGTCCTCGCGGTGGCGGACGGCGCGGGGAGCGCGCCGCGCTCCAAGGAGGGCGCCGAGCTGGCCGTACGGCTGGCGACCAGGACGTTCGAGCCCCTGGTGACGCCCTGGGAGCGGCTGCCGGACGCGCACGCGCGCAAGGAGGCGCTGACCGAGGCGTTCCGTGAGGTGCGGGCCGCGTTCCTGCAGTCGTGCGACGGCTCCCCCGGCCCGTACGCGACGACGCTGACGGTGGTGGTCCTCGCCCCGGGCTGGCTGGGGCAGCTGTCGGTCGGCGACGGTCTCGTGGTCGTCCGGTCGGACGTCGGCGATCCCGCGCACCCCGCGTACGACCTGCTGCCCCGCGCGCACACGGGCAGCGAGTACGCGAACGAGACCGTGTTCGTGGGCTCGCCCACCGCGCTCCGCCACCTCCGGGTGGACTGCGTCCGCGACGACGGCATCGACGGGGTGCTGCTGTCCACGGACGGACTGACCCAGGCCCTGCTCCGGCGGGCGCCGGCCGGGCGGCCCCCGATGCCGCACGACGCCTTCCTCGGGCACCTCTTCGACCGGCTCGCCCGGCCCGACTACGACCACGACGAGGAGGAGCGGCAGCTCTCCGAGTTCCTCGGATCGGACCAGATCACCCGGGTGACCGGGGACGACAAGACTCTCCTGTGGGCGATACGGACATGACTACCGCTGACGAGAACCCCGGACACCGCGACGACCACGTCTCCCTCGACGGCGTCTCCCTGGCGCTCGGGGACGGCACCCGCGTCACCCGGGCGGCGAAGCCGCTGGGGACGGGCGGGCAGGGCAGTGTGTGGCGGCTGAACGAGCGC
>NZ_MWIG01000732.1:0-6798 GCF_002156145.1 Streptomyces sp. NRRL B-24572
CACCAACCCGAACCGGCTGCGCCGCATGGACCGCTGGATCGCCGCCGCCCACGGCCCCGCCCTGCGCAGCTCCCCCGAGCCGCCGGTCGCCGTCGACCTCGGGTACGGGGCCGCCCCCTGGACCGCCGTGGAGCTCCTGGCCCGGCTGCGCACCGCCGAGCCCCGCACCCTCCTGTACGGGATCGAGATCGAGCCCGCCCGGGTCGAGGCCGCGAAGCCGTACGAAGCCGTCCACGAGGGCCTCTCCTTCGTGCACGGCGGCTTCGAGGTGCCGGTGCCCGGCCGGGTCGCCCTGATCCGGGCCGCGAACGTGCTGCGCCAGTACGACGAGGACCAGGTCGCCGCCGTCTGGGCACGGCTCTGCGGGCGGCTCGCGCCCGGCGGGCTGCTCGTGGAGGGGACCTGCGACGAGATCGGGCGCCGGCACGTGTGGGTGGCGCTCGACGCGGCCGGGCCGCGCACGGTGACCTTCGCGACCCGGCTCGGCTCGCTCGACCGGCCCTCGGACCTCGCGGAGCGCCTGCCGAAGGCGCTGATCCACCGGAACGTGCCGGGCGAGCCGGTGCACGCCTTCCTGCGGGACTTCGACCGGGCATGGGCGGCGGCCGCCCCGTACGCCTCGCTGGGTGCCCGGCAGCGGTGGATCCGCTCCGTCCGCGACCTGGCGGCGGACTGGCCGCTGACGGACGGCCCGCGCCGCTGGCGGCAGGGCGAGGTCACGGTGCGCTGGGAGGCACTGGCGCCGAGGGTCTGACGACGCGTCGGCACCGAGGGCCTGACGCACATCGGTGGGGGCGTCGGCGCCGAAGGGGTGACACTCCGCGTGGCCGGTCCCCCGGCTCTCCCCAACTCCCGTTGAATTTCTCGTGCGCGGGGAACGCCCCACGCACCTCACACGTCCCCTGTGGGGGGAACGGGCCGACAGGCCCCGGTTTCCCCTGTTGCTTTCCGGTTTCGCATGGCACTATCGCCAGGTCACCATCAAGTTACTGACGGTAAATCAGATTTGGGTCACTCGAGGGGGAGCTCGTGAACCGACGCCGCCACGCCACCGCCGCGATCACCGTGATCTGCGCCCTGACCGTGCTGGCCTCTCCCGCGCTGACCCTCCAGGCCTCCGCCGCGCCGCTCCCCCCTCCCCCGCCGAAGAAGAGCCTGGAGGAGGTGCGCCAGGAGATCGACGAGCTGTACCAGAAGGCCGCCGCCGCCACCGACGCGTACAACCTCGCCGAGGAGAAGACCAAGGAGCAGTCCGCCGAGATCGTGCAGCTCGCCCGACTGATCGTGGACGGCCGCAAGAAGATCGACGACCTCAAGGCCAGGGCCGGCGCCGCCGCCCGCGCCCAGTACCGCAACGGCGGGCTCCCGGACGGCGCGCAGCTCGTCCTCACGAACGACCCGCAGCTCTTCCTCGACGCCGCCGGACGGCTCAAGGCGGGGGCCAAGGCCACCACCGACATCCTGGGCGAGATGACCCGCGCCCAGGCCGAGTTGGACACGTACGCCAAGGACGCCGGCGCCAACTGGACCAAGCTTGAGGCCAACCGCGTCAAGCAGGCCAAGGCGAAGAAGGAGATCAACGACAAGATCGCCGCCGCGAAGAAGCTGGAGTCCGAGCTCGCCGCCGAGGAGCGCGAGCGGCTGCGGCGCCTGGAGGAGCAGGCCCAGCTCCGGGCCCAGACGACCTGGCTCGGCACCGGCGTCCTCGACGGCCTGAAGGAGGGCGCGACGGCGGAGGGCAGGAAGGCGGTCGAGTTCGCGACGGCGCAGATCGGCAAGCCGTACGTCTGGGGCGCGGAGGGGCCGAAATCGTACGACTGCTCCGGGCTGACCCAGCGCTCCTGGGGCGCGGCCGGCCTGGGGATCCCGCGCACCTCGCAGGAGCAGTGGCGGCTGCTTCCGCACGTGGACATCAAGGACATGCGGCCCGGTGACCTGATCGTCTACTTCAAGGACGCGAGCCACATCGGGATGTACGTCGGGAACGGCATGATCGTGCACGCGCCGCGCCCGGGGCGGAACGTCACGCTCGCGGGCGCGGGCACGATGGAGATCCTGGGAGTGGTCCGCCCTTCGTGACCACGAGGGGAGTCGTCCGCCTTCGCGACGGGGCGGTGTGACGGAAGCGCGTGACGGAAGCGGCGTGACGGAAGCGGCGTGACGGAAGCGGCGTGACACGAGCCACCTTCACGGCTCGGCCACGGCCCGACGGGCGTGACGTTTCTCATGGGAACAAAGCCCCCGTGCGGACCGCACAGGGGCAAGTACCTCCCCTTCCGCGGCATATGCCAAGCACGGCGCGCGCTCTCACAGGCTGATCACCATTCCGCTGCGCACCGCCCTACCGCTATGGTCCGGGACGGGCGGGACGCCACCCGGCGCCCTGCGCACCTCGGGGGGAGGGAAGGAAACCCGGACCGATGCCCGCATCCGTACCGCGCCAGAGAAACGTCTCTGCCGCCGCGGGACCCGGCGACGCCACCCCAATGGACGCCACTCCCATGACAGCCACAGTCACAGGCACCGAGCGCACCGATCTCACCCTCCTGGTCGTCGAGGACGACCCGGCGGGTGCCCTCGCCGTACCCGAACTGCTCGACGCGGCGGACGCCGCCGGCACCCGGGTCCGCATACGCACCGCCCGGAACCTCACCGAGGCCGAGCGGCTCCTCACCGACGACGTCCACTGCGTCCTCGTCGACCTCTCCCTGCCCGGCCCGCGCGCCGGGGCCGCCGGCGACGACCCGCTCGCCCCGCTGCGGCACATCCTGCGCCTCGCCCCGCGCCACGCCGTCCTCGCGCTCGCGGGCTCCGCCGACGCCGAGCTGGCGGCCGAGGCGGTACGCGTCGGGGCCCAGGACCACCTCTTCCGCGAGGAGCTCGACGGGCGGCTGCTCAGCCGGGCCATCCGGTACGCCGTCGAGCGCAAGCGGGCCGACGCCGTCCAGGTGAAGCTCGCCGAGTCCCGGCTCCGCGCCCAGGAGAACGCCCGCCTGGAACGCGGACTGCTCCCCACCCCGCTCCTGGAGGGCTCCGACCTGCGGTTCGCCGCCCACTACCGGCCCGGCCGCTCCCGCGCCCTGCTCGGCGGCGACTTCTACGACGTCGTCCGCACCCCCGACGGCACCGTCCACGCCATGATCGGCGACGTCTGCGGGCACGGCCCCGACGAGGCCGCGCTCGGCGTCGAGCTGCGGATCGCCTGGCGGGCCCTGACCTTCGCGGGCTTCTGCGGGGACGAACTGCTCTCGACGATGCAGCAGGTCCTGGAGCACGAGCGGGAGAGCGACGAGATCTTCGCGACCCTCTGCACCGTCGACATCGCGCCCGACGGGCGCCGGGCCGGCCTCTGCCTGGCCGGACACCCCTCGCCGCTGATCGCCCGGCAGGGCCGGACGGCACGCCTCCTCCCGTACGAGGACGGCGGCCCGGCCCTCGGACTGCTGCCGCGCGCCCGCTGGCCGCGCCGGCAGGTCGAGCTGGGCGGGGCGTGGAGCCTGCTCATGTACACGGACGGGCTCATCGAGGGCCGCTCGGCGGGCCCCGGCTCGCCGCGGCTCGGCCAGGACGGGATGGTCGAGATGATCAACCGCCAGCTGGCCTCGGGCCTGCGGGGCGAGGAGCTCCTGGAGGCGGCCGTGACCGAGGTCCGGTCGCTGAACGGCGGCGAGCTGACGGACGACGTCGCGGTCCTGGCCCTGGAAAGGGACAGGACCCGGGGGTAGCACCTCCCGGGTCCTGCTCTCGTCGTCCTGCCGACCGGCTACCGGCCGCCGTTGTAGGGACCGTACGGTCCGTCGCTGCTGGAGCCGCCGCCCCGGCGGCCGCCCCGGCCTCCGCCGGAGACCTGCGCGAGCGCGGGGCGCACGTCCACCATGAAGACGATGGCGGCGATCAGCCCCGCGATCTGCAGGAAGAACATCGACGACGGCAGCAGCAGGGCCAGGGCGAGGTTGATGCCCAGGATGATCAGCCAGAACTTCTTCGTCTGCTTGTCGGCGGCGCGGTAGGCGTCCTCGCGCGCCAGGGCGGCGAAGACGAGCGCGGCGACGGCGAAGCCGGTGAAGACCAGGAACATCGCCAGGGAGAGAAGGGAGTCGAATCCCGCGCGCAACATGCTGAGCACCGCCTAGTGGGGATGGAGAGAGAGCGCCTCGCGGCCAAGGTACCCGGTACAACGCACCGAGTACCCGGATTGGTGCCCGGCCCTACTCCTTCTCGGCGGCGACGGCCGTCTTCTTGGCGGGGGCCTTGCGGGCGGTGGTCTTGCGAGCGGGCGCCTTCTCGGCCTCGGCCGCAGGGGTCTCCGTCTTCTCGTCGGCCTTCGGCTCGGGCTCGACGACGACGGCGATCTCGGTGATCTCCTCGGCGGCCTCGCCGCGCCAGGCCCTGACGGCCTCCTCGCCGTGGGCGGCGACCTCCTCGTACTTCTCGCGCGCCTTCACGGCGTACTCGGCGGCGACGCCGACACCGCGCAGGGCGAGGTCCTGAGCGGTCTCACCGAGCTTCTTGAGGTCCGTGTCGAGACCGCCGACGACCTCGGCGAGCTTCGACTGCACGGTGGCCTGGGCCTCCTTGGCCTGCGCGGTCACCTTCTCCTGCACGGCCTTCGGGTCGGTCTTCCGTACGGCGTCGATGCGCGCGGGCGCCTCGGCGGCGAGCTGCTCGATCAGGCCGGGAACCTTCTTGGCCTGCTGTACGGCGAGGTCGGCGGTGCCGGCGGCGAAGTAGAGAGGGGTACGCAGTTCGTCGATGATGGCCATGCTGGTGTTCCTCCCGAAGGTGACTACTGGCTCGAAGGCGGAGTGGCATCGGGCGCGGCGGCCGCCTGCTCGGCGGCGTTCTCCTTGCGGAAGGAGTCGTAGATCTGGAGCAGCACCTGCTTCTGCCGCTCGTTGATCGAGGGATCGGCCAGGATGACGGCGCGCGTCTCCAGCTCCTCCCGCTCCTTCTCGTCGAGGATCCCGGCCCGTACGTAGAGCGTCTCGGCGGAGATCCGCAGCGCCTTCGCGACCTGCTGCAGGACCTCGGCGCTGGGCTTGCGCAGCCCGCGCTCGATCTGGCTGAGGTACGGATTCGACACCCCGGCGGCGTCGGCGAGCTGCCGCAGGGAGAGCTGCGCGGTCCGCCGCTGCTCGCGGAGGTACTCACCGAGATTGCCGACGTTGAGCGATGCCATGCCCCGACCATGCCAGCCGCCGCTAACTTTTGCAAGCACCTGCTTGCAAAAGTCGCGCCCGGGGCGCGTCGGGCCGTGCCATGCTGGGGCCGTGGACCTGGAGGACCTGAAACGACTGCGCCGCGCGCGGGACACGATGGACCGCGACTACGCGTCGCCGCTCGACGTGCCGGCCCTGGCCAGGGTCGCGCTGATGTCGACGGGGCACTTCGCCCGCAGCTTCCGCACCGCGTTCGGCGAGACGCCGTACAGCTATCTGATGACCCGGCGCGTCGAGCGGGCGAAGGCGCTGCTGCGGCGGGGGGACCTGAGCGTGACGGAGGTCTGCTTCGAGGTGGGCTGTACGTCGCTCGGGTCGTTCAGCTCGCGGTTCACCGAGCTGGTCGGCGAGACGCCGAGCGCGTACCGGGCGCGCAGCCACGAGGAGGGTGCCGCGGTCCCGGCGTGCGTCGCGAAGGTGCTGACGCGGCCGGTGAAGAACGGCGGGCCCGCCGAAGCGATCGGGAACGAAGCGATCAGGAACGGAGAAGCGTCGACGAACGCCTCCCCGTAGCGTCGACGGCATGGACGACATCAAGCTCTCGCAGTGCTTCATCACCGTCGACGACGCCGACGAGGCGCTCGTTTTCTACCGCGACGCCCTCGGCCTGGAGGTCCGCAACGACGTCGGCTACGAGGGGATGCGCTGGGTGACCCTGGGGTCGCCCGAGCAGCCCGACGTGGCGGTCGTGCTCGAGACCCCGCTCCCCGACCCCAGCGCCTCGGAGGCCGACCGCCAGGCCGTCAAGGACCTCCTCGCCAAGGGCCTGCTGCGCGGCGTGATCTTCTCGACGGAGGACGTCGACGCCACCTTCGAACGCATCCGCGCGACCGGCGCCGAGGTCCTCCAGGAGCCGGTCGACCAGCACTACGGCGTCCGCGACTGCGCCTTCCGCGACCCGTCCGGCAACATGATCCGCTTCGCCCGGCCCAAGGCCTGAGCGTTCCCGTCCCCAAGCCCCCGACCCGGCCTCGGGCCGGGGGCGCCTGCCGTGCCAGCATGTACGGGAAACCCAACGGGGAGGTACGACATGGCAGTTGACGAGCAGAACGACGCGGTGGGCCCCCGGCGGCGCGCGGACGTCCTCGACGAGACGGGGGTCGCGGGTCCGGGACGCTTCACCGGTCCCGCGACCGGGGACGAGCGGCCGATGCTCGCCGGATTCCTGGCGGACCAGCGGGCGACGCTGGTACTCAAGTGTGCGGGCCTTGAAGGGGAGTTGGCTCTCCGGTCGGCGGAACCGTCCACCCTTTCCCTGCTCGGCCTGGTCCGACATCTAGCCGATGTCGAGCGCCACTGGTTCCGCGAGATCCTCGCCGGCCAGAAGGAGGCGGGCCCCCTCTTCTCCTCCCCCGCCTCCCCCGACGGGGACTTCGACGAGGCCGCGCCCGACCCGGCGGCGGTGGCGGAGGCGTGGGAGGCGTGGCACGCGGCGGTGGACTTCTCCGACCGCTTCACCGCCGAGGCCCCGGACCTCGACGTCGCGGGGGACGACGCGTGGCGCGGAAGGGTCTCGCTGCGCTGGGTCCTCATCCACATGATCGAGGAATACGCCCGCCACAACGGCCACGCGGACCTC
>NZ_MWIG01000733.1:0-6891 GCF_002156145.1 Streptomyces sp. NRRL B-24572
CTGTCCGGGGGATCGGGGCCGGACGGGCCCCAGGCCCTGCGGGCCCGGGGAGACCCCGCGCACCGGACGCCACGACCCGTCCGGCCCCGATCCCCCGGACAGCCCCCAGGGGGCCCGTCCGACGGACCGGCCCCCGGCCGTCACTCGGCGTCGGGGCCGTACACCTCGACCTTGTCCGCGACCCGGCGCACATGGATGCAGTCGCCCGGGCACTCCTTCGCGGAGTCCACCACGTCCTGGAGCAGCGGAAGAGGCACCGGCGTGGTGGCCCCCGCGTCCTGGAGCAGCTCGTCGTCGGCGCTCTTCACATATGCGAGCCCGTCGATGTCGAGCTCGAAGACCTCGGGAGCGTACTGCGCGCAGATCCCGTCCCCGGTGCACAGGTCCTGGTCGATCCAGACCTCCAGCGCCTCCTCGGCGCCCGTCGCCGGGGCCTCGTGCTGCACGGTCATATCTCCTGCCGTTTCTGCTTCGCGCGATAAGTCGGGCCACCCCTGACGGGTGTTGACCGATGACGACGATACAACCGCCCGCTTTCAAGTGGTGAAGGGTGGGTATTCCCCTGGCGAGAGGGGAAGCGCAAGGGTGAAGATCGGACACACCCCGGAGTCTTTTTGATCTAGGGGTTTCAATCACCACCCACGCAGGTAGGGTCAGGAAGCGTCCAGCTCCCCTTGGAGGAGGTGAGGACCGTGGCAGCCCACGACGACGACATCAACCGCGGCATCCGGCCGGGGCGGGGGTCTGAAGACCCCGCCGGTCAGGTTGCCTATCTCGAGCAGGAAATCGCCGTCCTGCGCCGCAAGCTCGCCGACTCTCCGCGCCACACGAGGATTCTCGAAGAGCGGATCGTCGAGCTGCAGACCAACCTGGCCGGCGTGTCCGCGCAGAACGAACGTCTGGCGAACACGCTCCGTGAGGCCCGCGACCAGATCGTGGCCCTCAAGGAGGAGGTCGACCGGCTCGCGCAGCCGCCGGCCGGCTTCGGTGTCTTCCTGCAGGCCAACGAGGACGGCACGTGCGACATCTTCACCGGGGGCCGCAAGCTCCGGGTGAACGTCAGCCCGAGCATCGAGCTCGAAGAGCTCAAGCGCGGCCAGGAAGTCATGCTCAACGAAGCGCTCAACGTGGTCGAGGCCATGGAGTTCGAGCGCGCCGGGGACATCGTCACCCTCAAGGAGATCCTCGAGGACGGCGAGCGCGCCCTGGTGGTGGGGCACACCGACGAGGAACGGGTGGTGAGGCTCGCCGAGCCCCTGCTGGACATCACCATCCGCGCCGGCGACGCCCTGCTGCTCGACTCCAGGTCCGGCTACGTCTACGAGGTGGTCCCCAAGAGCGAGGTCGAAGAGCTCGTTCTGGAAGAGGTCCCGGACGTCGACTACGACAAGATCGGCGGTCTGGGCAACCAGATCGAACTGATCCGCGACGCGGTCGAGCTCCCCTACCTCTACCCGGACCTCTTCAAGGAGCACGAACTGCGGCCGCCCAAGGGCATCCTGCTCTACGGCCCGCCCGGCTGCGGCAAGACGCTGATCGCGAAGGCCGTGGCCAACTCCCTGGCCAAGAAGGTCGCCGAGGTGACCGGCCAGCCCGCGGGGAAGTCCTACTTCCTCAACATCAAGGGCCCCGAGCTCCTCAACAAGTACGTCGGCGAGACCGAGCGGCACATCCGCCTCGTCTTCCAGCGTGCCCGGGAGAAGGCGAGCGAGGGCACCCCCGTCATCGTCTTCTTCGACGAGATGGAATCCCTCTTCCGCACCCGCGGCTCCGGTGTCAGCTCGGACGTGGAGAACACCATCGTCCCCCAGCTGCTCGCCGAGATCGACGGCGTGGAAGGCCTGGAGAACGTCATCGTCATCGGCGCCTCCAACCGCGAGGACATGATCGACCCCGCGATCCTGCGGCCCGGCCGACTCGACGTGAAGATCAAGATCGAGCGTCCGGACGCGGAGGCGGCGAAGGACATCTTCGCGAAGTACCTCACGGCCGGCCTGCCGCTCCACGCGGACGACATCTCCGAGCACAGCGGCTCGAAGGAGGCCGCCGCGCACGGAATGATCCAGTCCGTCGTCGAGCAGATGTACGCGGAATCCGAGGAGAACCGCTTCCTCGAAGTCACGTACGCCAACGGCGACAAGGAAGTCCTGTACTTCAAGGACTTCAACTCCGGCGCGATGATCCAGAACATCGTCGACCGGGCCAAGAAGATGGCCATCAAGGCCTTCCTCGACCACAACCAGAAGGGCATCCGGGTCTCCCACCTCCTCCAGGCGTGCGTGGACGAGTTCAAGGAGAACGAGGACCTGCCCAACACCACCAACCCCGACGACTGGGCCCGGATCTCCGGAAAGAAGGGCGAGCGGATCGTGTTCATCCGCACACTCGTCACCGGAAAGCAGGGCGCGGACACCGGACGCTCCATCGACACGGTGGCCAATACCGGTCAGTACCTGTAAAACGCCCACCGGCTGCGGATGTCCGGAAACCGGGCATCCGCAGCCGACGCATTCCATCCAGCATTTCCCCCGGCATCACAGGAAAACAGGGAAATACCGCAACTGATCTCCCCACCAGCGCGAAGCCGCTCTAGGCTCTTCGGTACCGCCGAGTCGCGCACAGTGAGCGCCGCCGGGCAAGGAGGGCCGCATGACCGTACGGCGAGTAATGGGCATCGAGACGGAGTACGGGATCTCCGTCCCCGGACACCCGAACGCCAATGCCATGCTCACCTCGTCCCAGATCGTCAACGCCTACGCGGCGGCGATGCACCGGGCGCGCCGCGCCCGCTGGGACTTCGAGGAGGAGAACCCGCTGCGGGACGCCCGCGGCTTCGACCTCGCCCGCGAGGCCGCCGACTCCAGCCAGCTCACCGACGAGGACATCGGCCTGGCCAACGTGATCCTCACCAACGGGGCCCGGCTCTACGTGGACCACGCCCACCCCGAGTACAGCGCGCCCGAGGTCACCAACCCGCGCGACGCCGTCCTCTGGGACAAGGCCGGCGAGCGGATCATGGCGGAGGCGGCCGAGCGCGCCGCCCAGCTCCCCGGGGCCCAGCCCATCCACCTCTACAAGAACAACACCGACAACAAGGGCGCCTCCTACGGCACGCACGAGAACTACCTGATGAAGCGGGAGACCCCCTTCTCGGACATCGTGCGCCACCTGACCCCCTTCTTCGTCTCCCGCCAGGTCGTCACCGGCGCGGGACGGGTCGGCATCGGCCAGGACGGCCGGGAGAACGGCTTCCAGCTCAGCCAGCGCGCCGACTACTTCGAGGTCGAGGTGGGCCTGGAGACCACCCTCAAGCGGCCCATCATCAACACCCGGGACGAGCCGCACGCCGACGCCGAGAAGTACCGCCGCCTGCACGTGATCATCGGCGACGCGAACCTCTCGGAGATCTCCACCTATCTGAAGCTCGGCACCACCGCCCTCGTCCTCTCCATGATCGAGGACGGCTTCATCACGGTCGACCTCGCCGTCGACCAGCCGGTCCGCACCCTGCACCAGGTCTCGCACGACCCGACGCTCCAGTACCTGATCACGCTCCGCAGCGGCCGGACACTGACCGCGGTCCAGCTCCAGATGGAGTACTTCGAGCTGGCCAGGAAGTACGTGGAGGAGCGGTACGGCGACGACGCGGACGAGCAGACCAAGGACGTCCTGTCCCGCTGGGAGGACACCCTGGGCCGTCTGGAGACCGATCCGATGAGCCTCGCCGGCGAGCTGGACTGGGTCGCCAAGCGGGAGCTCATGGAGGGCTACCGGCGCCGCGACGGCCTGGACTGGGACGCGGCCCGGCTGCACCTGGTGGACCTCCAGTACGCGGACGTACGCCCCGACAAGGGCCTCTACAACCGTCTGGTGGCCCGCGGGCGCATGAAGCGGCTCCTGGACGAGGCCGAGGTGGAGCGGGCCGAGACGGCGCCTCCGGAGGACACCAGGGCCTACTTCCGGGGCCGCTGCCTGGAGCAGTACGCCGACGACGTCGCCGCGGCCTCCTGGGACTCGGTGATCTTCGACCTGCCCGGCCGGGACTCCCTCCAGCGCGTCCCGACCCTGGAGCCGCTGCGCGGCACCAAGGCCCACGTGAAATCGCTCCTGGACCGCTGCCGCACGGCGGAGGAACTGGTGCGGGTGCTTTCCGGCGGCTGAACCGGGGCCCCGGTGGGGGCCTGAAATGCCCCGGCACTGGGAATCATGGAATCAGTGCCCGGGCGTTGTGGAAACTGCGGGGCCGAAGTCAGACCCGACCTATAGGGTCTGATCTTGTAAGGACTCAACCGAGCGGGCCGATTCGAGCGGGGTGAGGGATATGGCGACCAAGGACACCGGCGGCGGACAGCAGAAGGCGACGCGATCCACGGAGGAGGTCGAGGAGACCACCACCGAGGCGAGCTCCGACCTCAAGGAACGCCAGGAGAAGCTGAGCGACGACGTGGACTCCGTCCTGGACGAGATCGACGACGTGCTCGAGGAGAACGCAGAGGACTTCGTTCGAAGCTTCGTCCAGAAGGGCGGCGAGTAGCCGCCCCACGCGCCTGTCGTCCTCCGTCCCCGGAACCCTGGCGAAAGCCGTGGGTCCGGGGACGGATGACAAGCGGTGGCACGGGTAAGGTCCGTGCACAGCATCCAAGATCAGCCGGCGCTTCCCACGGCCGGCCGACTGTCCCACCGGAAGGAATCGCGTGGAAGCCAACCCTCGAAGCACCGGGCGTCTGCCGGCGGCCTTCCTGACGCCGGGGTCGTCCTCGTTCATGGACTTCCTGGCGGATCACTCGCCGGAGCTGCTCCCGGGGAACCGGAAGCTGCCCGAGGGGATCGTCGAGGCGCCGCACGGCACCACCATCGTGGCCGCCACGTTCCCCGGGGGCGTCGTGCTCGCCGGTGACCGGCGGGCGACCATGGGGAACATGATCGCGCAGCGGGACATCGAGAAGGTGTTCCCGGCCGACGAGTACTCCGCGGTCGGCATCGCCGGCACCGCCGGTCTCGCCGTGGAGATGGTCAAGCTGTTCCAGCTGGAGCTGGAGCACTTCGAGAAGGTGGAGGGCGCGACGCTCTCCCTGGAGGGCAAGGCGAACCGTCTCTCCACCATGATCCGCGGCAACCTGGGCATGGCCATGCAGGGGCTCGCCGTCGTGCCGCTCTTCGCGGGCTGGGACGAGGGCAAGGAGAAGGGCCGGATCTTCTCGTACGACGTGACCGGCGGCCGCTCCGAGGAGCACGGCTTCGCCGCCACGGGCTCCGGCTCGATCTTCGCGCGCGGTTCGATGAAGAAGCTGTACCGCTCCGACCTGACCGAGGAGCAGGCCACCACCCTGGTGGTGCAGGCGCTGTACGACGCGGCGGACGACGACTCGGCGACCGGTGGTCCCGACATGGCCCGCCGGATCTTCCCGATCGTCACCGTCATCACCGACGAGGGCTTCCGCAGGCTCACCGAGGCGGAGTCCTCCGAGCTGGCCCGATCGGTCACCGAGCGGCGTCTGGAGCAGCCCGACGGGCCGCGCGCCGCCCTGCTCTGACCGTTCGTCGCCCGTAGAAGCCCTTCAGACCGGAAGAAAGGGACGGTAGCCGGTGTCCACGCCGTTCTATGTCTCACCCCAGCAGGCCATGGCCGACCGGGCCGAGTACGCCCGCAAGGGCATCGCCCGCGGCCGCAGCCTGGTCGTCCTCCAGTACACCGACGGCATCGTCTTCGTCGGTGAGAACCCGTCCCGTGCCCTGCACAAGTTCAGCGAGATCTACGACCGGATCGGCTTCGCGGCCGCCGGCAAGTACAACGAGTACGAGAACCTCCGCATCGGCGGCGTGCGCTACGCCGACCTGCGGGGCTACACCTACGACCGGGACGACGTCACCGCGCGCGGCCTGGCCAACGTCTACGCCCAGACCCTGGGCACGATCTTCTCCAGCGCGGGGGAGAAGCCGTACGAGGTGGAGCTGGTCGTCGCCGAGGTCGGCTCCGAGGCGGAGGGCGACCAGATCTACCGGCTGCCGCACGATGGCTCGATCGTGGACGAGCACGGCTCGGTCGCGGTCGGCGGGAACGCGGAGCAGATCAGCTCCTTCCTTGACCAGCGGCACCGGGACGGCATGTCGCTCGCGGAGGCCCTGAAGCTGGCCGTGCAGGCGTTGTCGCGGGACACCAACGGCACCGAGCGGGAGATCCCCGCGGAGCGCCTGGAGGTGGCGGTCCTGGACCGTACGCGTCCGCAGCAGCGCAAGTTCAAGCGGATCGTCGGCCGTCAGCTGTCGCGTCTCCTGGAGGCGGACAACGCGGCGGCGGCGAAGACGGACGAGCCCTCGGACGAGGCTCCCGAGGAGTAGTCGGCGGTACCCGAAGGGGCCCCGGTCCGCGCGCGAGCGGACCGGGGCCCCTTCGGTGCACCCGGGCTCGCGGAGGCGCGGGCCGGGGCCCTCGGCCCTCTGCGCGGGCCGGTCGGGCAAGCCGGGGGGCCGTTCGGCGTGGCGCCGCTCAGGGGGCCGGTGCGGGGCCCGTGGAGCCGCGCGGGACGAGGGCCACGGGCAGAGTGACCGGTGGGGCCGGTTCGCCCGCGAGGACGGCGAGGAGCGCCTCCATGCCCCGTCTGCCGAACTCCTCGGCGGGGAGCCGGACGGTGGTGAGCTCGGGTTCGACCGCGGTGGCCAGGGCCATGTCGTCGAAGCCGGTGACCGAGAGGTCTTCGGGGACGCGCAGTCCGAGGCGGTGCGCGGCCTTGCTGACGCCGGCGGCGAGGATGTCGTCGTCGCAGATCACCGCGGTGGGGCGCGGGCCGGGGGCGGCGAGGGCCAGGTGGGCGGCCTCGCGTGCGTCGGCGACGTTCAGCGGGGCCCGTACGGTGCGGAGCCCGGTTCCCCGCAGGGCGTCGGCGAGGGCGG
>NZ_MWIG01000734.1:0-2342 GCF_002156145.1 Streptomyces sp. NRRL B-24572
ACCGTCACCTACGACGGCGGGACGAAGGCCTACACCGTCAACCAGCAGGCCGGCACCGCCGGCGTGTGGAAGACCCTCGGCAGCCACCCGTTCAAGGCTGGCACGCTCGGCAAGATCGTCCTCGGCGACGGGCCGGTCTCGACGACCACATCCGTCATCGCCGACGCCGTCCGGTTCACCAAGGGCGGGGTGGTCACCAAGCAGGCCGGTGAACTGAACACCTGGCACTCCTTCCCGGTGACGAAGACCGTCCAGTCCTGGATCGACGGCACCTACACGAACAACGGCTTCGTGATCAAGGCCGGTGACGAGTCCGCGAACGGGCCCAAGGGCGGCCCGCGCTACGAGGGCAGCGAGTTCGGGTACGGCGGCGAGACCGCCAACTACCCGCGCCTGGTCCTCACGTTCGGCCGTCAGGGCGTCGATCTTTCCGCACCGACCACGATCCACGACACCGGCGCCGAGCTGAACTGGTCCGCCTACCAGGACAAGGACCCGGTCGCCACCGGCGACGACATCGTCGAGTACCAGGTCCACCGCTCGGTCAGCCAGACCTTCACGCCGTCGGCCGCCACCCTCGTGGCCCCCGTCGCGCCCGGCACCACGTCGTTCACGGACACCTCCGCGACGCCGACGAAGGCCGACGACCCCGACCCGTTCGGCCGTGCGTACTACTACATGGTCGCGGTCAAGACGAAGGACGGGCAGGTCGTCGCCGCCCCCACCCAGCTCGTGCGCCTGCCCAAGGCCGGCCGCACGACCAAGGTGCTGAACGCGACGCAGGACACCACGCTGTCCTCGACCCAGACCACGCTCGCGCACGACACCATCGACGACTCCGCTCCGAAGAACTGGCTGTCGGTGGGCAACAACTCCGCCACCTACGGCGACACCCGCGCCCTGCTCAAGTTCCCGGCCCTGGGCATCCCCACCACCGCCCGGGTCCTGGACGCCAACGTGCGCCTGTGGTCCACCCAGACCTCCCAGGACACCACCGGCGCCCTGTACGAACTGCGGCCGCTGACGCGCGACTTCGACGAGTCCGCCACCTGGGTCAAGGCCGACAGCGCCACCAACTGGACCACTCAGGGCGGCGACTTCGGCGCAGTGACGGCCGACACCGGCGCGATGACGAACGACCCGGCCCGTCACGACTGGAACGTCACCTCGCTGGCGCAGTCCTGGGTGACCACCCCGGCCTCCCAGAAGGGCGTCGTCCTGAAGATGGCCGACGAGGCCGCCTCGCAGGAGCGCACCCTGTTCCTGTCCTCCGAGGGCACCGAGCCCAGGCTCGCGCCGAGGCTCGTGGTCACGTACATCGACTCCACCACGGAGTCCACGTACTACGCGCCGCAGACCCCGGCCCGTATGACGCCGAACAGCGACTACACGGTCGACTTCACCCTCACCAACACCACCGCCTCGACCTGGACGTCGGCCGACAACGTCCTCACCTACAAGTGGGCTCTGCCGGACGGTACGGACGTGACCACCGGCGGCAACCAGGTGCAGACGGCCCTGCCGTCGAACGTCGCCCCGGGCGGCTCGGTCGGCCTGCAGGCGCAGCTGAAGACGCCGATCAACTCGGACAACGGCAACAAGCGCACCGACTACGTCCTGACCTGGGACGTCTACAACAAGACGACCGGCACCTGGACCTCGGGCACCTCCGGCATCCCGGGCCTGGCCCAGAACGTGGCGGTGGAGGACCCCACCTCCAACCAGCTCGGCATGGAGAAGTTCTACGTCTACACGGGCAAGAACACCGGTGCCGGTTCGACCCTGATGAACAACCTGGCGTCGGGCAACACCGTCTGGCAGTACAACGCGTTCACCAACCCCGGCCGTGGTGTCACCACCTTCGCCCGGTTCGCGTACAACAGCCAGGACACCTCCGACACCGTCTCCGGCTACGGCTGGTCCTTCCAGGCGTCCGGCCCGATCCGGCTCGGCGCGCCGCTGGAGTTCCACCCCAAGCCCAACCCGACCGAGATCCGTCTTCCCGACGGTGACGGCACCACGCACGTCTTCCGCTGGGACTCGGCCACGAGCTCCTGGAAGGCCCCGGCGGGCGTCCACTACAAGCTGACGGCCAAGCCCGGCCTGGACTGCACCCCGCTGAAGGACCCGGTCCCCGACGCCTGGACGATGACCCGTCCCGACGGCACGCGGTTCGTGTTCGGCTGCGACGGCTACATGACGTCGGCGATCGAGAAGAACGGCAACACGCAGACGTACACCTACGAGGAACGCAAGTCGAACAACAAGCCGACCAAGTTCCTCAAGTACGTCACCGACCCGGCCGGCCGGCAGTCGCTGACGGTCGAGTACTACTCCAAGGC
>NZ_MWIG01000735.1:0-8237 GCF_002156145.1 Streptomyces sp. NRRL B-24572
GACGCTGCCCGGGCCCGGGCAGCGTCGTCGTCGGATCCGGGATCCCGCCCGCTACCAGGCCACCGGCAGCCGCTCGGGGAGCCGCTTCATGAAGTTGGTGCGCCACACCAGCTGCTCGACCGGCACCGCGAGCCGCAGCTCCGGCAGCCGGTCGAGGAGCGTCTCCAGGGCGATCTCGGCGTGCCGCTTGCCGAGCGCCGTCGCCGGGCAGTAGTGCCGCCCGCCGCCGAAGGAGAGGTGCTCGGCGGCGTTCTCCCGGTCCGGCCGGAAGGCCAGCGGGTCGGGGAAGCGCTCGGGATCGTGGTTCGCGGCCTCCACGAGCACGAGGACCAGTTCACCGGCCCGTACGTCGACCTCGCCGAGCCGTACGTCCTCCAGGGCGAGCCGCGGCAGCCCGTCGCCGATCGACAGGTTCACCCGCAGCAGTTCGTCCATCGCCCCGGGGACCCCGTGCGCGCCGCCGGCGGTCAGGGCCTCCCGCACGTCCGGCCGGGTCAGTACCGACACCAGCGCCATCGTCAGGAACCCGGCGGTGGAGATCACCCCGGCCCCGAAGAGGGTCACGCCGACCGTCGCCAGCATCTCGTCCGTCAGATGTGCGTAGTCGGGGTCCTCGCGCAGCGCCGCGAGCTCCGCCATCAGCCCGCCCGTCGCCGGATCGTCCAGGCGCTCGGTCATGTAGGCGATGTCCCGGTCCCAGTGGAGCCGGGCCGCCTCGATCTCGCGCGGTGCGTTCATGAAGGCCACGTCCAGGCTGCGCAGCAGCCGCGGCCCGTCCTCCTCGGGGATGCCCAGCATCCGGCAGTGCAGCCCCGCCGAGTACGGATCGGCATAGCCGCCCCGCAGCTCTCCGGGCGCCCCCTCGGCGACCAGCGCGTCCACCAGGGACCCGGCCCGCGCCCGCAGCCACTCCTCCAGGCCGGGCGCCTTCGGGTTGATCGCCTTCATGACGGCCTTGCGCAGCCCGGCCCCGGTGATGTTGCCCATGTTGTTCACCACGTGCGGCGGGATCGTCAGCGCGTACTGCCGCGGCGCTCCCGGAGCCGAGGTGTCCTTCAGGCTGAACCTCGGGTCCTCCAGGACCTGCTTGCACAGCTCGTACGAGGAGATCAGCCAGGCCTCGGCCCCGGCGATCGTGCGGACCTTCCGCACCGGTTCGGCGCGCAGCGCGGCGATCTCGGCGGGCAGCCGGGTCCCGTCCCAGTCGAAGGGGAAGGCGGGCAGGGTCTCGACGGCGACGCTCATCACGCGGCTCCTTCAACGGTCGTCTCGGCGACGGTTTCGACGGGGGTGAGGATGCCGTGGCCCTGGTTGCGCGAGGCCCGGAGCCCGGACCCCCGCCCGTACAGCAGATCGGCCAGCGGCAGCGCCTGGTGGTAGCAGTTGAGCGAGGACGGCACCCCGAGGATCGCGGGCGTGTCCAGGAACAGCGGCACCTCGGCGCAGATGTACGCCCGGCACACCTCCCGCTGCCGCTCGTCGGTCACCTGCCCCGGCGCCAGCTTCCCGGCCAGGAAGATCCCGGTCAGCGCATCGCAGGTCTCCCGCACCACCGGGTCCGCCGCCACCGCGTCGAGCACCGTGCGGTGCAGCTCGCGGTAGGCCGGGACGTCCCCGAACTCCGACATCCCGCGGGCCCGTACCCGCACGCCCGCGGGATCGACCTCCGCCACGGCCGCCCCGACCTTGGCCCGCACCCCCCGCAGGTTCTTGACGGCCTTCCGCCGCGCCTCGTCGGCCCCGTACCCCAGCGCCTCGTACATGTCGGCGACATGCAGATCGGTGTAGACGAGATCGACCTGATCGAAGTGGTCCAAGCCCCAGCGCGTCAGCTCGCGCAGCCGCTGGGCGGTGAAATAACTGTTCCCCGGGGAGACGCCGATGACCACGTGCGCGCCCTCGTCGGCGATGACGCGGCAGTGATCGGTGTACGGCTGGAGTCGGAGCGTCTCGGCAGGGGCGAAAGCCGCCTGAGTCACGTAGGCAGTCCTCATCGCGCCAGCTAGTCCCAGCGGAGCCCTGTGCTCCGGGTGTGGCGGCAGCGACGACGACACGCTATCGACCAGTCGCGGAGCGTGAACCCCCTACTCGTAGGTACGGAGGGGAGTTCGTCAGCTGTTCACACTTCCGTGATCTTGGCCGGAAAACGACGAGGCCCGCCGCCCCCTCGGAAGGGGGCGACGGGCCTCGTCAGGCAGCGGCCTCGGCTTAGAGGTCGAAGTAGAGCTCGAACTCGTGCGGGTGCGGGCGCAGCTGGATCGGGGCGATCTCGTTGGTGCGCTTGTAGTCGATCCAGGTCTCGATGAGGTCGGACGTGAAGACGCCGCCGGCCTGCAGGTACTCGTTGTCGTCCTCGAGGGCGTTGAGGACGGCCTCCAGGTTGGTCGGGACCTGCTGGACATTCGCGTGCTCCTCGGGAGCCAGCTCGTAGAGGTCCTTGTCGATCGGCTCCGCCGGCTCGATCTTGTTCTTGATGCCGTCGAGGCCCGCGAGGAGCAGCGCCGAGAAGGCGAGGTACGGGTTCGAGGACGGGTCCGGCGCGCGGAACTCGACGCGCTTGGCCTTCGGGTTCGAGCCCGTGATCGGGATGCGCATGGCGGCGGAGCGGTTGCGCTGCGAGTACACCATGTTGACCGGGGCCTCGAAGCCCGGGACCAGGCGGTGGTACGAGTTCACCGTCGGGTTGGTGAAGGCGAGCAGCGACGGGGCGTGCTTGAGGATGCCGCCGATGTAGTAGCGGGCGGTGTCCGAGAGGCCCGCGTAGCCCGTCTCGTCGTAGAACAGCGGGTCGCCGTTCGACCAGAGCGACTGGTGGACGTGCATGCCCGAGCCGTTGTCGCCGAAGATCGGCTTCGGCATGAAGGTCGCGGTCTTGCCGTTGCGCCAGGCGACGTTCTTCACGATGTACTTGAAGAGCATCAGGTCGTCGGCCGCGGCGAGCAGCGTGTTGAACTTGTAGTTGATCTCGGCCTGGCCGGCGGTGCCGACCTCGTGGTGCTGGCGCTCGACCTGCAGGCCGACGTTCTCCAGCTCCAGGGAGATCTCCGAGCGCAGGTCGGCGAAGTGGTCGACCGGCGGGGCCGGGAAGTAGCCGCCCTTGTAGCGCACCTTGTAGCCGCGGTTGTTCTCCTCCGCACCGGTGTTCCAGGCGCCGGCCTCGGAGTCGATGTGGTAGAAGCCCTGGTTCGCGGAGGTCTCGAAGCGGACCGAGTCGAACACGTAGAACTCGGCCTCGGGGCCGAAGTAGGCGGTGTCGGCGATGCCGGTGGAGGCGAGGTACGCCTCGGCCTTCTTCGCGATGTTCCGCGGGTCACGGCTGTACTGCTCGCCCGTGATCGGGTCGTGGATGAAGAAGTTGATGTTCAGCGTCTTGTCGCGGCGGAAGGGGTCCACGCGGGCCGTCGACAGGTCGGCGCGGAGCGCCATGTCGGACTCGTGGATGGCCTGGAAACCGCGGATCGACGAGCCGTCGAAGGCGAGCTCCTCGGACGGGTCGAAGGCCGTCGCCGGGATCGTGAAGTGCTGCATCACACCCGGAAGGTCGCAGAACCGGACGTCGACCATCTTGACGTCGTTGTCCTTGATGAACTTCTGGACCTCGTCGGCGTTCTGGAACCCGTTGTTCTGGGACATCCCACTCCTCCTACTCCCGGCCCGGGGAGGGGCGGGGTTGCAGCGGTCGTGCGGCCAGTGCGGTGGCACACGCTGGACCCGACCATAGGCAGACGGGATTTCTCAAGCATGACCCGTTTGTTTCGTCGAAGTTAACCGGGCCGGGTGGCGCACCGCCTCCCTTGCACCGTACTCCGACCCGGGCCGAACTGATCAAAAACGGGCACAGTACCGTGGTCGGGTGGACAACAGGCAAGCACTCGGATCTTGGCTCTCCGGCCCCCGCGCGGCGGCCGAGGACGCAGGCGTCGACTTCGGCTACCGCGGTGAGCAGCTCGGGCTGCCCGAGGAGGGCCCCGGCTCGATCGCCCGTCCCGGGCGGCGCCTCGGAGCCCTCGCCGTCGACTGGGCCCTCTGCATGCTGATCGCATACGGCCTGATCACCGACGGCTACAACCAGGCGACGGGCAACTGGGCCCTGCTCATCCTGTTCGTCCTGGGCGTCCTGACGGTCGGCACCGTCGGCTCGACGCCCGGCAAGCGGATCTTCGGCCTGCGCGTCGTCTCCGTGAACGGCGGACGCCTCGGCCTGTTCCGCGTGGCGCTGCGCTCCCTGCTCGTCTGCCTGGCGATCCCCGCCCTCATCTGGGACCGCGACGGCCGCGGCCTCCACGACCGCCTCTCCGGCGCCGTCCAGGTCCGCATCTGAGGATCGAATACGAGAAAGGCCCCGGACCGCGTGGTCCGGGGCCTTTCTCGTCAGGTCGGGTGTCAGCGCATCTTTCCGCCGCGCGGCATCCGCATGCCCTTCGGCATCGGACCCTTCGGCAGCGGCATGTTGCTCATCAGGTCGCCCATCGCCCGCAGCCGGTCGTTGGCCGCGGTGACCTGCGGGCCGGTGAGCACGCGGGGCATCTTGAGCATGGTCGTACGGATCTTCTTCAGGGGCACCTGGCCCTCGCCGTCGCCGACGATGATGTCGTGCACCGGCACGTCCACCACGACGCGGTTCATCCGCTTCTTCTCGGCCGCGAGCAGGGTCTTGACCCGGTTCGGGTTGCCCTCGGCCACCAGCACGATGCCGGCCCGGCCGACCGCGCGGTGCACGACGTCCTGGTTGCGGTTCATCGCGACCGCGGGGGTCGTCGTCCAGCCGCGCCCGACGTTCTGCAGCACCGCCGCGGCCGCGCCCGGCTGGCCCTCCATCTGCCCGAAGGCCGCGCGCTCGGCACGCCGTCCGAAGACGATGGCCGCCGCCAGGAGCGCCAGGACGAAGCCCAGGATGCCCAGGTAGACCGGATGACCGATGAGGAAGCCGATCCCGAGGAGGACACCGAGTACGACGATGCCCACGCCCGCGACGACCAGACCGACCTTCGGGTCCGCCTTCCGGGTCATCTGGTACGTGAGGGCGATCTGCTTCAGTCGCCCGGGGTTCGCAGCGTCAGCGCTGCCCGTGTTTGCCTTCCTCGCCATGTCCTGAAGTTTACGTGGCCCGGGAAGCCCGGCCCGACGCGACCTCCATCACGTGCTGGGCCTCCACCCGGTCCTTGGCGCGGCGGCGGTCCTCCAGGACGGAGTTCCAGGCGTTGCGCCGGGCGGTGCGCTGGCCTGCGCCCAGGAGCAGGGCCTCCACGGCCTTCAGGGCGTCGGTGACGGACGGGATCGCGGTGACGCGGACGTGCGTCGATGCGGCCGGCATCTCGGGGTCCTCTCTCGATTGCGGGTGAGACGAGGTGGGGGGTCGTGAGTGGGTGGTGGCGGTGAGTGAAACCAGGCTCACAGATCGGTGTTACCAGGGCGTGACCCGGTGGTCAAACACTGATGAAACGTTGATGCGGCCGGTCGGGCGAGTGGGGGAACGACGGTGCGGCCCGTACGTCCCCGCTGAGCTGCGGGGTCGTACGGACCGCACCGAATTCGGCCAGTACCGGCCGGTAACTATTTGTGCGCCGATTCACACGGCGGCCGTGTGGGCGATCAGACCGCCTGCGTGGCGTTGTCGACCGCGCCGCGCTTCTCGATCGCCTGCTGGTACAGCCGGCCCGCGCGGTACGAGGAACGGACCAGCGGGCCCGACATCACACCGGAGAAGCCGATCTCGTCGGCCTCCTCCTTCAGCTCCACGAACTCCTGCGGCTTCACCCAGCGCTCCACGGGGTGGTGCCGGACCGAGGGGCGCAGGTACTGGGTGATCGTGATGAGCTCGCAGCCCGCGTCGTGCAGCTGCTGGAGCGCCTCGCTGATCTCCTCGCGGGTCTCGCCCATGCCGAGGATCAGGTTCGACTTCGTGACCAGACCGTAGTCGCGGGCCTGGGTGATGACGTCCAGGGAGCGCTCGTACCGGAAGCCCGGGCGGATCCGCTTGAAGATCCGCGGGACGGTCTCGACGTTGTGCGCGAAGACCTCGGGGCGCGAGTCGAAGACCTCCTTGAGGAGCTCCGGCACCGCGTTGAAGTCGGGGGCGAGCAGCTCGACCTTCGTACGGCCGTCGGCGCGGTCCGCCGTCTGCTGGTGGATCTGGCGCACGGTCTCCGCGTACAGCCAGGCGCCGCCGTCCTCCAGGTCGTCGCGCGCGACGCCCGTGATGGTGGCGTAGTTCAGGTCCATCGTGACGACCGACTCGCCCACGCGGCGCGGCTCGTCACGGTCGAGGGCCTCGGGCTTGCCCGTGTCGATCTGGCAGAAGTCGCAGCGCCGGGTGCACTGGTCACCGCCGATGAGGAAGGTCGCCTCGCGGTCCTCCCAGCACTCGAAGATGTTGGGACAGCCCGCCTCCTGGCAGACCGTGTGCAGGCCCTCGCTCTTCACGAGGCCCTGCATCTTCGTGTACTCGGGACCCATCTTCGCGCGGGTCTTGATCCACTCGGGCTTGCGCTCGATGGGGGTCTGGGCGTTCCGGACCTCCAGGCGCAGCATCTTGCGTCCGTCGGGGGCGACTGCGGACACATCGGCTCCTGTAGCTTCGATTCTTCGGCGCACACCAGGGTACGCCCGTTGCTTCCATGCCTTGCTCTACGCGTGGCCAACCTGTGGCCAGAGCTGGGCATTCCTCAGGCCGAGGCCCGTACCGTCTCGCGCGTCTCTTCGCCCGCGCTCTCGCGCTCGATCTCCCGCGGCTTGAGGTCCGCGTTCTCCAGCACGTCCCGCAGGTGCTTCTCGACGACCGGGAGCACCTCCTCGATCGCGAGGTCCCGGCCCAGCTCGTTGGCGAGCGAGGTGACGCCCGCGTCGCGGATGCCGCACGGGATGATCCGGTCGAACCAGGCGTTGTCCGGGTTCACGTTGAGGGCGAAGCCGTGCATGGTGACGCCCTTGGCCACCCGGATGCCGATCGCGGCGAGCTTGCGGTCCTCGCGGCGCTGGCCGGCGTTGGACGGGGCGTACTCGGGACCGTTCAGACGCGGGTCGAACTCCTCGTCCGTCAGCCGCGGGTCGAAGTCCAGGGAAAGACCGCCGATCGACGGGCGCTGCTCGACCGGGTCGCCCAGGACCCAGACCCCGCTGCGACCCTCGACCCGCGTCGTCTCCACGCCGAACTCGGCGGCCGTACGGATCAGGGCCTCCTCCAGGCGGCGCACGTGCGCGACGACGTCCACCGGGCGGGGCAGCTTCATGATCGGGTAGCCGACCAGCTGGCCGGGGCCGTGCCAGGTGATCTTGCCGCCGCGGTCGACGTCCACCACGGGCGTCCCGTCCAGCGGCCGCTCGTTCTCCTGCGTGCGCCGGCCGGCCGTGTAGACCGGCGGGTGCTCGAGCAGCAGACAGGTGTCGTCGATCTCGTCGGCGAACCGTGCGGCGTGCACTTCGCGCTGCTTGTCCCAGGCCACCTGGTACTCGACGGCTTCCTCGCCGAACCCAAGGCGGACGAATCGCAGCTCACTCACGGCCATGCCTCCTCCTGGGCGCCGGGAACCGGGAACCGGGGATCATCCCGGGCCGGCTCGGCACCATGCGTCATTCGCGCCCATGCCACTGTACGGCGGCGCCGGGGACGCCCCTCCGGCAGGTGGACGGGGGCGCCTACGTCAGCGATGCCGTCAATCCTCACACGATCGGATGAATGTGGGGCGAAGGTGGCGGTACGGGCCGTGGAGACCGCTAAATTCACGCCGTTCCATGAGGGTCCGACGGGGCTGCCGCCCGGACCCGGAAGGCAGGAGACCGCACAGCTGATGACGGAACGACCACCGCAGCGCATCCCGAACCGCCAGCTCGCCGCGCTCATCGCCGAAGCCGGGTTCTCCAACGCGGGACTCGCCAGACGGGTCGACCAGCTCGGTCTGGAACACGGCCTCGACCTGCGGTACGACAAGACCTCCGTGACCCGCTGGCTCCGCGGACAACAGCCGCGCGGCACCACCCCCGCCCTCATCGCCGAGGTCTTCACCCGCCGCCTGGGCCGCCGCCTCTCCGCCCAGGACCTCGGTCTCGACGCCTGCGCGCCCGTCTACGCGGGCCTGGAGTTCGCCGCCACCCCCGAGGAGGCCGTCGACATCGTCAGCGGCCTGTGGCGCAAGGACTCCGGCAGCCACGCCGAACTCCGCAAGATCGCCTTCACCCCGGCCGGCCTCGTCGTCCCCAGCCGCGACTGGCTCATCGGCCGCGCCGACGACCGGGTCGCC
>NZ_MWIG01000736.1:0-3696 GCF_002156145.1 Streptomyces sp. NRRL B-24572
ACCGGGGGGTTCGGCGGCGAGGGCCGCACCCGCGCCTACGGGGGCGACGAGGATTCCCAGGGCCGCGAAGGTCGCGCAGACGCGCCGGTTCCGTGTGTGCGAGTACCTCACGGCGGGCCTCCTGACCGGCCGGGGACAACACTCCACCTCCAGGCTAGGTCGGCGCGGACACCCCCGCATCGCGACCCGGCCCGTCTGTTAGGTTGCGGTTCTTTGCCACCAGGGATTCGTCCGGGGATTCGCCCCGGGGTTCTTCGCCCCGGGTCAGAGAGGGAGATGCGCACGATGGCCGTCATCCACCACACCACGATGCAGCCCACCAAACTGGAGCTGCTCGCCGAGTGGCTGCCCAGCCGCGCCTGGTACGCCGGCGGAGCCGACGCGCCGAGCCCGGCCAAGGCGGGCGGTTTCCGGCTCGACGACCCCGAGGGCGAGGTCGGCATCGAGTTCATGGCGGTCACCGACGGCACCGGCGCCGACGCGGTCACCTACCTGGTCCCCATGACCTACCGCGGCGCGCCCCTGGAAGGCGCCGAGCACGCCCTCATCGGCACCTCCGAGCACGGCGTCCTCGGCACGCGCTGGATCTACGACGGCACCCACGACCCGGTGCTCGTCGCCCAGTTGTACGCCCTGCTCGCCGGCCGCGCAGAGGCGCAGGCCCAGTCCGTCGACGACACGATCGACCCGACCGTCGTCGCCTCGCTCGACGCCGCCGGGACCGGCGCGGAGCTCGTACGGGTCGAGGACGGCCCCGACCGCACCGACGTGGTCGTACGGGAGGCCGGCGCGGCCACGCCGCTGACGCTCCGGCTGCGGCGCGTCCTGGGCGACGGTGCGGACGGCGGGCCGGGCCGCGGCCGGGTCACGGCGGAGTGGCGCCTCGCCGACGGGACCACCGCCCGTGGTGCGTACGCCGTCGCACTCGCCGAGTAGCCGCGTCTCAGCCCCAGTCTCAGACCCAGTTGACCTCAGCCTTCGCGAGCAGCGGGTCCTCCACCAGCTCCCACAGCGGGACGGCGAAGTTGCCCGTGCGGTAGCGGCCGCCGAAGTGCAGTCCGAGGACCCGGTGGTCGACGAGGTCGAACACCGGGGAGCCGCTGTTCCCGCCGAGCGTCGAGCAGTCGTGCTTCATCACCAGGCCGCCGGGGGTGAAATCGGTGGCCGTGCCCGGCTGGAGCCGCTTCACGTTGTAGACGTCCATGAAGATCCGGCGCATCGACTCGGGCTCGTTGCGCCGGCCGTCCCAGGCCGGGTAGCCGATCACGTACACCGGCCGGCCCGGCAGGTCCGCCGGCCCGTCCGCCGCCACGGCGAGCGGCGTCGGCAGACCGTCCTCCGTCGCGGGCTCCACGCGGAGCAGCGCCATGTCGACGTCGGGGTGGATGCCGATGACGTCGGTGATCTCGTACGGCACCGAGGGCCCGGGCGGCCCGCCCTCGACGGGCAGCTCCTCCGCCGGGTCGACCCGCGCCGACATGCCGAACTCCAGGGTCCAGCGCTCGCCCTCGAAACGGCTGAACTCCGCCGCCACATGACGGTTCGTCATCACCGTGCGCGGGCCGACCAGGAACGCCGTGCCGATCCAGTCGAGGCTGGGGTGCCCGGTGACCTCGACCCGGCCGACCCGCAGGATCGAGTCCCGGATCCCGGGCCGCTGCGACTCCAGGACCGCCCACTCGTCGTGCTGCGGGGCGAAGTCCTGGCGCTGGACCAGGATCGCGGGCCGGCCCTCCAGGAGGACGATCGCCTCCACGCCGAAGGTCTCGTCCCCGTCGAGCTCGTCCTCCCGGTGCGCGGCCAGCTTCTCCAGGCCGCTGACCCCGGCCTCCAGGACGCGGGCCCGCTCCTCCCGGGCGAAGCGGGAGATCTCGGCCGCCGGTGCCACATCGGCGGGGAGTTCGAACGCGGACTCGGCGATCTCCGCCTCCAGTTGCGCGCGCATCCGCGCGGCGACCTCCTGCAGATCGTCGAAGATCCGCTCGGCGCCGGTCGCCACCGGCGACACACTCCGTGGTCCGTTCGGCATGGTCGCTCACCTCGGCTTCGCGTTCGCTTCCCCCCGGGCCGGCCGCCCGGACTGGGCCGCCATGATCTCCTCGTACAACTCCGGTCGGAACTCCCTGAGATGGGCCAGGATGCCGCTCATCTGGGTGCCCACGTTCACGAACTTCGTCCGGCCGCCCTGGAACTCGACCTCGTCCACCTTCCGCGTCCCCCGGTGCAGCCCCACGACCGTCCAGTCGTCGAGGCAGACCGGCGAGCCGGAGGAGCCGCCGCGGGTGTCGGTGAAGTACAGGATGTCGTGCTCGTCCGCCCGGTAGACCAGGTTGTTGCGCAGTGCCACCCTCTTCGGCAGTCCGCCCGGGTGCTGGATGATGTTGACCGGGACGCGCTGCCGCTCGCGGACGAGCAGCGGCCGGGTGGCGACCCGGAGGGTGGGCCGCTCTCCCTGGTCGGCGGAGAGCCGCACGATCGCGTAGTCGAGCGTCGCGTCCCAGGCCGCGAGCTCGCCGGCCGTCGCCTCCGGCGCGGTCGCCGTGTTCTCGACGAAGTCGAAGCGGGAGCGCGACATGAGCGCCTGGAGCCGCAGGTCCTCGTCGCTCACGTACGGCCGGACGCCCGACTCCCACGAACGGGCCATCACCACGTGGTGGTTGGTGATCAGCAGTCCGGGGGCGATCATCCAGCCGGTGCCGCCGTGCGGGTACGAGGGAAGCAGCGGCGCACCCGACTCGTACGGCGGGATCCGCAGCAGCGCCACGGAGGCACCGGCCCGGATGCCGCCGTGCAGGAACTCGTACGGCACGGTGTCGTCCTGGAGGACGATCTCCTCCTTCAGCTCCCCGGGCATCATCTCCGCCGGGAGCTCCGCCTCGCCGGTGATCTCGCGGGCCACGGAGTCCAGGGCGCCCTGGAGGACGGCGCGCGGGCCCGGCTCGTGGGTCTGCTCGATCGCGTTGTGCAGCCAGATCTCCAGCGGCACCAGACCGTCGAGGAGGCGCTCGACCTGGTTCATCGCGTTGAGGTCCGCGTGGGCCTGCTCCAGGGGGTCGTCGAGCGGCTGGAGGGTGGCCGTGAAGTAGCCGGGGACGCCCTTGAGCAGGGCGGGACGCAGGGTCCGGTCGGCGAGCCCCGCCGCCAGGGCGGCGTTGCGGACCCGCACCAGCTCCTCCTGCGGCAGGAACGGCACCTTCCGGAGCGCGGCCCCGGCGGCGTTCGGCGGCGGGCGGGTCCACAGGCCGGTCCTGGGCTCCTGCTCCGCGCCGTGTCCGACCGGGGCGGTGGGGGCGGCTCCGTGCGGGGCCGGGCCCTGGTCCATCGCGGAGGCCACCCCGAGCAGCAGGTCCCCGCTGCCGTCCCGGAGCGTCAGCGCCTGCCGGGCGACCGCGTCCAGGGTGCCGCGCCGCCGCGCCTCCCGCAGGTCCCGCTCGATCCGCTCCAGATCCGGACGGTCGGCACCGGAAGAGGGCTCCACCCCGGCCGCGGACTCCAGGACGCGAGTCAGCGCCGCGCGCAGGCCGGGCTCGTCGGTGAGGGTGGTGTCGAACCAGCGGGCCAGCTCGGTGACCACCGCCTCCTCGTCCGCGGGGAGCCCCACGAGCCGCAGCGTGTGCTCCAGGAGCCTCGGGTCCGCCCGGCAGGCCGTGGCCGCCGCCGTACGCGCGAGCGAGGGCTGCCGGGCGGACCCGAGGC
>NZ_MWIG01000737.1:0-2342 GCF_002156145.1 Streptomyces sp. NRRL B-24572
ACCGTCACCTACGACGGCGGCAGCAAGCAGTACCTCGTCAACCAGCAGGCCGGCACCGCCGGCGTGTGGAAGACCCTCGGCAGCCATCCGTTCAAGGCCGGTACGCTCGGCAAGATCGTCCTCGGCGACGGGCCGGTCTCGACGACCACATCCGTCATCGCCGACGCCGTCCGGTTCACCAAGGGCGGGGTGGTCACCAAGCAGGCCGGTGAACTGAACACCTGGCACTCCTTCCCGGTGACGAAGACCGTCCAGTCCTGGATCGACGGGACGAACGTCAACAACGGCTTCGTGATCAAGGCCGGTGACGAGTCCGCGAACGGGCCCAAGGGCGGCCCGCGCTACGAGGGCAGCGAGTTCGCCTATGCGGGCGAGACCGCCAACTACCCCCGTCTCGTGCTGACCTTCGGGCGCCAGGGCGTCGATCTCGCCGCCCCGACCACGATCCACGACACCGGCGCCGAGCTGAACTGGTCCGCCTACCAGGACAAGGACCCGGTCACCACCGGCGACGACATCGTCGAGTACCAGGTCCACCGCTCGGTCAGCCAGACCTTCACGCCGTCGGCCGCCACCCTCGTGGCCCCCGTCGCGCCAGGCACCACGTCGTTCACCGACACCTCGGCCGTACCGACGAAGGGCGACGACCCGGACCCGTTCGGCCGTGCGTACTACTACATGGTCGCGGTCAAGACGAAGGACGGGCAGGTCGTCGCCGCCCCCACCCAGCTCGTGCGCCTGCCTAAGGCCGGCCGCACGACCAAGGTGCTGTTCGCGTCCCAGGACACCACGCTGTCCTCGTCGCAGCCCACGCTCGCGCACGACGCCATCGACGACAGCGGTCCGAAGAACTGGCTGTCGGTGGGCAACAACTCCGCCACCTACGGCGACACCCGCGCCCTGCTCAAGTTCCCGGCCCTCGGCATCCCCACCACGGCCCGGGTCCTGGAGGCCGATGTCCGCCTGTGGTCCACCCAGACCTCCCAGGACACCACCGGCGCGGTCTACGAGCTGCGGCCGCTGACGCGCGACTTCGACGAGTCCGCCACCTGGGTGAAGGCCGATCCGGCGACGAACTGGACCGCGCAGGGCGGCGACTTCGATGCTTCCGCCGGTGATGTCGGGGCCATGACGAACGACCCGGGCCGCCACAACTGGGACGTCACCTCACTCGCCCAGTCCTGGGTGACCGCCCCCGCGTCCCAGAAGGGCGTGGCCATCAAGATGGCCGACGAGGCCGCCGCGCAGGAGCGCACCCTGTTCCTGTCCTCGGAGGGCACCGAGCCGAAGCTTCGGCCCCGCATCGCGGTCACGTACATCGACTCGACCACGGAGTCCACGTACTACGCGCCGCAGACCCCGGCCCGTATGACGCCGAACAGCGACTACACGGTCGACTTCACCCTCACCAACACCACCGCCTCGACCTGGACGTCGGCCGACAACGTCCTCACCTACAAGTGGGCTCTGCCGGACGGTACGGACGTGACCACCGGCGGCAACCAAGTGCAGACGGCCCTGCCGTCGAACGTCGCCCCCGGTGACAGCATCGACCTCCAGGCCGTGGTGAAGACGCCGATCAACTCGGACAACGGCAACAAGCGCACCGACTACGTCCTGACCTGGGACGTCTACAACAAGACCACCGGCACCTGGACCTCGGGCACCTCCGGCATCCCCGGTCTCGCGCAGAACGTCGCCGTCGAGGACCCCACCTCCAACCAGCTCGGCATGGAGAAGTTCTACTCCTACACGGGGAAGAACACGGGCGCCGGCTCGACCGTCATGAACAACACGGCATCCGGCAACCTGGTCTGGCAGTACAACGCGTTCACCAACCCCGGCCGCGGAATCACCACCTTCGCCCGGTTCGCGTACAACAGCCAGGACACCTCCGACACCGTCTCCGGCTACGGCTGGTCCTTCCAGGCGTCCGGCCCGATCCGGCTCGGCGCGCCGCTGGAGTTCCACCCCAAGCCCAACCCGACCGAGATCCGTCTCCCGGACGGTGACGGCACCACGCACGTCTTCCGCTGGGACTCGGCCACGAGCTCCTGGAAGGCCCCGGCCGGTGTCCACTACAAGCTGTCCGCCAAGCCGGGTCTGGACTGCACCCCGCTGAAGGACCCGGTCCCGGACGCCTGGACCCTCACGCGCCCCGACGGCACCCGGTTCGTGTTCGGCTGCGACGGCTACATGACCTCGGTCGTGGACAAGAACGGCAACACGCAGACGTACACCTACGAGGAACGCAAGTCGAACAACAAGCCGACCAAGTTCCTCAAGTACATCACCGACCCGGCCGGCCGGCAGTCGCTGACCGTCGAGTACTACTCCAAGGC
>NZ_MWIG01000738.1:0-9866 GCF_002156145.1 Streptomyces sp. NRRL B-24572
GCCTTCCTCGGCCTCGCCACCTGCCTCATCACCCACCGCCACGTCCAACGCCTTTGTTAGGACCTCTTAGCGGGCGGGAGGCCGCTGGGACCACGGCGCCGCCGTTGCCTGGTCGAGGGTGAACAGTGCGCCGTCCGGATCGCGTAGTGTCGCCTGCCCCTCCCCTGTCGGCCACGGGCCGTCCTGGACGATCGTGCCGCCGTTCTCCACCGCCGATGCGGTGGCCGCCTCCAGCGACGGGACCGTGAAGTGGACCAGCCAGCGGGGCCGCAGGTGCGGCTTGGGGGCGGCTTCCTCGACGGGCCCGCTGTCGAGTCGCGCCACGGCTTTGCCGTCGCGCCGGAGGACGACCCGGTCCTCCTCGTAGGAGACGTCGCAGCAGCCCACGCCCTCGGCCCCCCATTCGAGGACCTCTCCGTAGAAAAGGGCGGCGTCGAACGCGTCGCGGGTATGCAGCTCCAGCCACAACGGGGTCTGTTCGCCGACCCGCCAGTCGGACAGGACACGCCCCTCCCAGATCCCGAACGTCGCACCCTCGCGGTCGGCGACCAGAGCCGCCCGTCCGCTCGGCGGGTAGGGGACGGGGCCCACGCCGACCGTACCGCCGCGTTCCCGGACCCTCGCCACCGCGACGTCGGCGTCGTCGACCGCGAAGTACGGCGTCCAGGCGACGGGCACCGCGAACTCACCGGCAACGGCAGCGACCCCGGCCACCGGCGTGCCGTCCACCTCGGCGACGGAGAACACCCGACCCAGTGTGCCCCGCCGGAACGACCAGCCCAGAACTGTGCTGTAGAACCGTTCGGCGGCGCTCCGATCTCGCGCCGCGAGGCTCAGCCAGCAGGGTGCGCCGATCAGATCGGAGGTGACGAGGACCATGGGGTTGCTCTCCTTTCCCGGCCGGTGTACGCCACGGGCGGGCGGTACCTTCCGTCGCGCTGGACCCAGCCATCCACCAGAGGTCACCGCCCGCCCGAGAGCCTCTTGACGGGCGAAAGGAAGAGAACCACCTACCTGTATTGACCAGATGATTCTCATGATTTACCCCCCTCGGAAAAGCGGCAAGGCGGCCTCGTCGCCGCGGACCGTCAGGCCAGGCAGCGGTCCGGCGGGCTCCGGCTCGTGAGCCGGAAGCCGTCGTTCAGGCACCTGTTGGAGGCCAAGGGGCTGAGCGACTGCCTGTCCCTGTACAAGAGCCTGGCCCAGGCCGCCGGCCAGCCCGTGGGGACGAGAACCGGTCAGAAGTGATCAAGCATCCCGCCTCCCATCCTGAGAGGTCATCTCATGCGGCTGGGCCGGAGATCGACCTCGCCTCTTGATCGCGGACCGTCCCCGCGGGGGGCGCCCACGGCATCGGTGACCGGAGGACCGCCGCCACGCCCTTCTCGCCCTGCCGCAGGCCGAATCCCGGGAAAGGGCCGCGCCGGCCCGCCTCCGCCTGCCCGGCCCATGCCCGGATAGGACCTGCGCCATGACGGTCTGCCAGGACTTCCAGGCTCCCTCGCCCCCGAGCACTACTTCCCCGGCACGGGACAGATCACCATTCCCGCTGTTCAGGCGGACGTCTGGTCGCACCACCAGCAGACGGAGAAACCGCCGACCCCGCGCGACGCACCTGATGACTTATCAGTAAGATCGACAAAAGGTCGGCATCCAGCTGACCAGACCTGCTCCCACACGAGCACAGCATGGAAGCGAACCCGCTGACTAGGCGGCCATCGGGGGCTGCGATACGCCTCTCCCCAGCCGAGACGACAGCCCACGGGCGGAGCGGAGCATCCCCGCCCCTACATCGTCACACGACAGAAAAACACCAGGTCAGCACACCCTCCCCCGCGCCTTCAGCTGGGTCGCCGGAACCTCGGGCGCGTCCAGGCGGTCGCCGTCGTACCCCTTCACCTCGCCGAAGCGGGAGCCGGCCATCCAGTCCTCCCGCGCCTCGCGGATCTCCTCGTCCGTGCGGTCCACGAAGTTCCACCCGCACTTGGTTCGTCGATGTTTGCGCAGGTCAGAGGCGCTGCATTTCATCAAAGTCAGCAAAAGTCAGCATCAGAGTGCTTCCGGGAGGTCCGATCCGCCCGTAAATCACCGGCCGATCCCGGCCATAAACAGAGAACCAGCCGTCGCTCCTCCTCCGGCCCGGAAGCAGTCCCAGCCAGTCCCGCCGATGATGTCCGGCGTTCCCGAACGCCGCAGCCACGACTGTGTCAGGACCGGCACCCCCACATTCGGGTCGCTATGCGAGGCGCGCCTACGCCCGCGTGTCGCCCGTCGCCGCGCGGCGGTGCGCATCCTCACCGAGGCGGGGCCTGGGCCCGCGCCGGTAGTGCCGAGTGCACAAGACGGCGCGAACCAGGGTGCAGCGTGTCGTACCCAAGGGCAGTCCGGATCGCGACAGTGGAGCACCACCGTCGACCGACAAGGACAACGATATGCCGGAGTTGACGACCGCTCAGCGACGAGCACGCGGAGCGGCCGCCGTAGGCGTGGGCGCAGTCGCCACGGTCATGATCCGACGCAGCACCCGGAGGCGCGGCGAGTCGCCCGGTCGTCACGTACTCCCCGGGAGCGCGAACGAAGACGCACGAGCGGCCGCGACGACGGCCGCGCCGCGCGTCGAGCAGCACACGAAGAGCCGGTGGGTGGTCTTCCTCGCCTACGGCCTCCTGGCCGCCGCGTCCCAGGCGCTCTTCGTGACCTACGCGCCCGTGACGGAGGACGCCGCGCGGCACTTCGGCGTCTCCATCGGCGAGATCGGCTGGCTGTCCCAGGTCTTCCCGCTGGTCTACGTCCTCCTTGCCGTCCCCGCCGGCATCGCGCTCGACCGGTTCCTCCGTCCGGCCCTCGTGGTCGGCGCGGTGCTCACCGCGTCAGGGGCGTTCCTGAGACTGGTCGCCGACGACTTCACCTGGGCGTTCATCGGACAGGCCGTCGCCGCCGCGGGGCAGCCCTTCGTCCTGAACGCCATACCGGGTCTCGCCGTGGGCTACCTCGCCGAGAAGCACCGTGCCACCGGAATCGCCGCCGCCTCCTCCGCCACGTTCGCCGGCATGGTCCTGGGCTACCTGCTGGGCGCGTTCCTGCCCGGCGAGAGCCACATCCGCACCCTCACCCTCATCACCGCCCTGATCGCCATGGACGCCGGGCTGTGTCTCGTCGCGGCACTTCGCCTCCCGCCGCGGGCGCGCCCCGAGTCCGCACCCGCGACCAGTGGGCTCCGGGCCTTTCGCGCGGCACTCGGCAATCGCTACGTACGACGTCTGTGCGCGGTCGTCGCCATCCCGATGGGCACGTTCATCGCCCTCGCGACGTTCGTGCAACCGCTGTTGGCGCCGGCGGGAGTTTCGGAATCCACCGCCGGTCTGATCCTCGCGCTGACCATGATCGCCGGCGTGATCGGCTGCGCCGTCGTGCCCGTCTGGGCGGACCGACGCGGCCGCGAGGTCCAGGTCATGGGTGCCGCGATCGCTCTCACTGCCGGGGCCTGCCTCCATCTCGTCCTGGTCCCGAGCACGCCCATGGCCTTCCTCATGCTCCTCGGGACGGGCTTCGTGCTGCTGCCGGCTCTTCCCATCGTGCTCTCCCTGAGCGAGCGGCACGCACCCGAAGCCGAGAGCACGGCGGCCGGTCTCATCTGGATGGCGGGCAATCTGGGAGGAGTACTGCTGGCGGCGGCGGTCGGGCTGCTCGTCACCCGCCCCGCGATCGCGTTCGCGGTCCTGTCGGCCGCCACCCTGCTCGCTCTCCCGGCACTCCACTGGCTCAGGAGGCTCGACGCCACGGCCCCGTGAGGTGGGCTCAGCCGGGATCGGTCACAGCGATGTCGGGCGCGAGGTCCAGCAGCAGGAGCGCCGCCGCCACATGGGTCGGGTTGTGCTCCACCTTGACGGCCGAGAGCTCGTTGGCACGCGAGACCCGCCGCTCGACGGTGTTCCGGTGCGCGTAGAGGTGGGCGGCCGCGCGGGTGGTGTTGAAGCCGCACTGCACATAGGTGAGGAGTGCCTGCCGCAGTGCCGTGTCGGCTTCGGCCAACGGCCCGAGCGTGTTGATGACGAACCGACGTGCGCCGGCACGGTCCTTCGTGAGCGCGTCGATCAGCTCGACGTCGGCGTAGGCGGTGAAGCACCGGTCGGACCCGAGCCGGATGACCAGCGCCTGCGCCGCGAGGGCGTCCTGGTGGCTGGACCGGAACCCTTCGAGTCCACGTCCCGGCCTTCCCACCGCCACGCGGACCCGGTCGGTCGCCGCGAGGGCCTTCTCCACATGGTGGAGGTCCGGAACGACCTCCCCCGAGAGCCAGATCCACCGCGACGTGGCACTGGCGCGCGCCACCAGGGCGCTCCGGCCCCCGGCTGCGGAGCGCACGGCCGGGATCGCCTCGTCCAGGGCATCGGCCTGCTGAGGATCGTCGACCCACAGGACGAGGCCCACGTGCCACCGCCCCATCCGATGGCGCAGGCGTCCCTCGGCCAGGTCTTCCGCCATCGGTGCCCCGCTGGCGATCAGCTGGATCAGTGCGATCCCCTCGGCGTCCGTATTGCCCATCGCCGCGGCGAGGCCGGCTTCGCGCAGGGCCGCGACCGAGTCGAGGGCGTACTGCACCAGCGACTTCCCCGACACGTCCAGGACCCCCACGAGAAGGTCGGGGTCTGCGCAGTGCGCCACGCATTCCTCCAGCCATCGCCGCCAGCCGATCCCCAGTGCCACGCGCCAGGCGACGGCGAAGTCGGGCGCGATGCCGCGGGAGACGAGATCGTGGATGTAAGCCGTGGTCCTCGGGCCGACGTAGGGCTCCACCCGCCGCCCCGGTTGCTGGACGTTCGCGGTCAGCCATTGGACGAGATCGGAGCGGTTGAGCTCGCGGTCCTCCTCGACCAGCGAGGCGTCCGCGAGGAGGGCGGGATCGTTCTGGGCCACCAGAGAGGGCTCTGCGAAGGCGTCGATCAAGGCGTCCGTTTCCGTCAGCAGACGCTGGCACAGTGACCTGATCGCATCAGCGACCTCGCGGGAGGGCGGGGGCCACAGCTCTTCCATGTCTTAAGTGTCCCTCCGGTCCCGGGGAGCCGACGCTCCCGACATGCCGTGTCACTGACAGATGAAGGCGAGCAGCGCGTCCTGGCGCTGTGCGGGCGTCGTCCTGGACCGCGCCGTAAAGGCGGCCGTGGCGGACCGGAAAATGCCGTTGACGACGTCGTCGACGATGCGGGTCATGCTTCCTTCTTCGTGGGTGAGGCATGCCGGAGGCATACGGGGTTTCGGGCTCAGGGGATGGGCAGTTGACGCGACCGCCGTCCGGCGGCGAGGTCCTCCAGCGCCTGTGCGGCCCTCTTCGAGGAGAGCGTCCTCGTGGATCTTGATGGCGTCGCCGGCGGGGATCACGGCCTCTTCGGCCCATGAGGAGACGCCCTGGTGGTGCGACGGCGCATCGTATTCACCACCTCGAAGGGCGTGGCAGGGCCTCGGAGAACAACCGCGCGCATGGGGCTCCAAAAGTGGGGGCTGTTTAGTGTTGCTAAACCGGCGGCAGATTTACCACGCTGTCGGTGGCGCTGCAAGAGTTCCGGCGGCGTCGCCCCCCCTGAAGGGCACCGGCCACCCGTGACGCGCATGCCTTAGCCTCGTGTCACGGAGGGGCTCGTCCGAGTCGGCCTGTCACCCGATGGGCACACGACCTCGATCTCTGGACGGGCGGTGAGCACACGATGTCCATCGAAAACAGCGGGAGAGCAGGCGGGGCGGCCAAGAACTCCCCTGCCCTCGAAGCGTCCACAGGCGCGCAACTGAGGGCGATCAGGCTCAGCCGCGGGTTGTCGTTGACGGAAGTCGCGCATCGGGCGGATGTCACCAAGGGCTTCCTGAGTCAGTTGGAGCGTGGTCTCACCAACGTGTCCGTCCCGACGTTGTTGCGCGTCTGCGATGTGCTGCAGATCGGGGTCGGCGAGCTGTTCACCCACCCGGAGGAGCAGGTCGTGGAGAGCGGAAGCCGGATCGACATGGGCGGTGAAGGCGTGACCGAGTACCTGCTCACGCCTTCCGGCACCACGGCGTTCCAGGTCTTCCGCTCGGTGATCGAGCCGGGCGGGGGCACGGGTGGCCCCTATCGGCTCGACACCGCCATGATCTTCGCGATGGGGCTGAGCGGCTCGACCCGTCTGATCGTCGGGGGCGAGACCCGGATGCTGTCGGCAGGGGCGTCCACCTCGTTCTCCGGTCAGACGCTTCACCAGTTCGACAATCCGGGCACGACGGTCAGCGAGGTCCTGTGGGTCCTGTCGCCTCCACTGCCGCGCGTCACGCGAGGACCGGCCTAAACCACGTCTTTCGGACCTCGGCCGGAGGACACGACCTGGAGCCGCTCGTAGACGGCCGGTCGGGCCGATCGCAGGACGAGGGCCTGTACCGCGCCGACCACGGCCGAGAGGGCGACGAACCCGCCGATCACCCAGGCGCCCTCGGTGGTGCCGACGAGGAGCGGGAAGTTGGCGACGATCAGGTAGACCACCCAGGCCAGGCCGAGGAAGGCCACGGCCGGGGCCACGACCGCGCGCCACACCGACTGCCGCTCGCCGGCGCGCCGGAAGAAGCCGATCACCGCGAGGCTGGTGGCCGCCATCAGCAGGATGATGCCGAGGGTGGCGGCGCCGGAGAACCAGGCGTAGAGGTCCCCGATCGGGTCGAGGTCGAGCGCGACGACGACGAGCGTGGTGACGAACGCGACCGCCGAGGCGAGGGCCGAGGACGATGACGGCGCGCGGTGCCGGGGGTGGACGACGCCCAGCGACGCCGGAAGGGTGCCGGCCCGGGACAGCGAGAACTGGTAGCGCGTCACGACATTGTGGAAGGCCAGCACGCACGCGAACTGACTGGTGATCAGGAGCAGCTGCATCACGTCGGCCCAGACGGACCCGACGTAGCTCTGCGCCAGCTTGAGGACAAGGCCCTCGGGGTCGGCCTGCGCGGCCCCGGTCACGGAGTCGACTCCGACACCCACCACGACCGCCCACACGGTGAACGAGTAGAAGATCCCGATCACCAGGATCGCGACGTACGTCGCCCGCGGGACCGTGACGTCGGGGTCCTTGGCCTCGTTGCGGAACACGGCCGTCGCCTCGAAGCCGATGAACCCGAAGAAGGCGAACATCACGCCGAGGCCCGGGGATCCGTTCCCCACGATCGAAGGCGACAACGGCTCGGCCGTCAGGCCGTGGGCGCCGCCGTGTCCCACGATGCCGAGGTCCATGACCAGGAGCAGCAGGGATTCCAGCACCAGCACGACACCGAGCACCTTGGCGCTCAGCTCGATGTCGCGATAACCGAGGAAAGCGATGATGCCCAGCGAGACGAACGCCCACAACCACCATGGGGAGCCGACGTCGGCGTACCGCTCGATGACGTTGCTCGTCGCGACGCCGACGTAGGCGTTCACCCCGACGAGAAGCAGCGTGTAGGAGAAGAGCGCGAGGGTCGCGGCCGAGAGGCCGGGTATCCGGCCCAGCCCCGCCTGGACGTAGGCGTAGAAGGCGCCCGCGTCGCGTACCCGGCCGGCCATCAGCGTGAAGCCGACCGCGAAGACCAGCAGCATCACGGTGGACAGCGCGAAGTACAGCGGCATACCCGGGCTGCCGCTCACGGCGAAGGCGAGCGGCACCCCACCGGCCACCAGCCCGAGCGGCGCCGCCGCGGCGAGGACCATGAACACGATCTGCGGTATGCCGAGCCCGCGGTCGAGCAGGTCGTCCGATCCCGCTTCACCGCCGGGTGCTTCGACGTGCCCTGTCTTGGAGAGGTCGGTCATGTCGATCACCTTTCAGCTCACGGCCGGTGCCGGCTCGTCATGGTTGGATGGATCGTCCCGAGCGGGAGCCGGGCTGCTCGTCGTTCCCCCTCGCCGGTGATCCGGTGGTCGTCACCCGCGGCCGCCTCCAAGCCATGGCGACCGTCGACGTCTCCACGACAGCAAGCCGCCTCGACCTCCTCCGCGGTCAGACCGAGGCCGGGCTCCCACGACGCGATGCGTGCGGCTGTCGGCGGGTGCGCACGCTCCCGCACACCGAGTCGGTCCTGTGACCCATGACAACCGCCTGATCACCCCGAGTCACCCTGCCGGTCATCCCGGAGGGGGACCGCAACAAGATGTTTAGTGCTACTAAACCGCGGCGGCAAACCTCTATCACGCCGGTGAGAACCCCACAAGGCCGCCGGCAAGGCTGCTGCTCCCGGCCGTCGCCAACCGTAGGAGAGCAGCGGTGCGACCGGCCTGTGCACCGTGCACCGGACCCGGGCGAAGCAGGTGCTCACTGTCGTTCTCGCAGGCGGCCGTGGCTGGCGAAAGTGAATCCACCAGCCACATGAACAGCGAGGAAACGCCATGACAGCTGAGGTGTTGGACGCCGTCGAGGAGTTCGACGTGGTGATCATCGGAGCGGGAATCTCCGGGATCGGCGCGGCCGCCTATTTCAGCCGAGAGCTCATCGACAAGTCGCTCGTCGTGCTGGAGGCCCGCGACAACATCGGTGGCACCTGGGACCTCTTCCGCTATCCCGGCATCCGCTCGGACTCCGACCTCCACACCTTCGGCTACGAGTTCAAGCCGTGGCGCCACGAAGCCGCGATCGCCGACGCCCACCTCATCAAGGGGTACCTCCAGGAAGCGGTCGAGGAGAACGACCTGGAGCGCCGCATCAGGCTCCGCCACCGGGTCGTCGCCTCGGAGTGGTCCTCGGAGGACTCGAAGTGGACCCTCACCGTCCAGACGCCGGACCCCGCCACGGGCGAGACCCGGACCAAGGCGATCCGCGCGGGCTGGGTCTTCGCCGCCACCGGCTACTACCGGTACGACCAGGGGTTCTCCCCGGAGTTCCCGGGGCGCGACGACTTCGAGGGTCAGATCGTCCATCCGCAGCACTGGCCCGAGGACCTCGACTACAGCGGCAAGAAGGTCGTCGTCATCGGCAGCGGCGCGACCGCGATCACGCTGGTGCCGGCCATGGCCACCGGGGCGGGCGCCGCCCGGCACGTGACGATGCTGCAGCGCACCCCCACCTACGTCATGGCGCTCCCCCGCGTCGACAAGGTCGCCTTGGCCCTCACGAAGCTGCTCGGGGAAGAGCGCGGGTACGCCGTGACGCGGTTCAAGAACATCTGGACCGAACATGCCATCGTCAAGGGCCTGCGGACCTTCCCCAAGACCGGGCGAGCGCTGATCCGGCGCGAGAACATCAAGCGCCTTCCCAAGGGATTCGACGTCGACAAGCACTTCAACCCGCCGTACGACCCGTGGGACCAGCGGCTGTGCGTGGCGCCGAACGGCGACTTCTTCGACGCCATCAAGGAAGGAAAGGCCTCCGTCGTCACGGACGCCGTGGCGCGGTTCAGCAAGCGCGGAATCGTCCTGGCGTCGGGCGAGGAGCTGGAAGCCGACATCATCGTCACCGCGACGGGTCTGAACCTGCTGCTCTTCGACGGCATGCCCATCGTGGTCGACGGACGCAAGGTCGACATCGCGGACGCGCTCTGTTATCGCGGCATGCTGCTGAGCGGGATCCCGAACTGGGCGATGGCGATCGGTTACACCACCTCGTCCTGGACGCTCAAGGTGAGCCTGATGTGTCGCTACTTCATCGATCTGGTCAGGCACATGGACGCCCGCGGATACGACACGGTGGTTCCGATCGCACCGTCGGGAACGACGCGCAGGCCCGTCATGGACATCCAGGCCGGGTACGCCAAGCGCGGCGAGAAGCTCCTGCCCAAGCAGGGCCCCGAGAAGCCCTGGCGGATGGCGATGTCCTACCCCGAGGACGCCAAGGCCCTGCGCGGACCGGTGGCCGACGAGAACCTCCAGTTCGGCACCGGCCGGCCGGCCG
>NZ_MWIG01000739.1:0-1499 GCF_002156145.1 Streptomyces sp. NRRL B-24572
GTGCGCCTCAGCCAGCTGGTGCGGCACGGCCTCCTCCGTCGCCGTACGGAATTCGACACCGGGGAAGGCGGCGGACAGCGCCCGCTCGTGCTCGGCGGACAACCGCCAGAAGGAGTGCGGGGACTCCAGACTGATCAACACGACCGGCCGGTTCATCGCGCTCGGCCCACCGCGTTCGACGCCGGCACAAGAGCCCAAGGAGCGATGCGTTCGATGACGGAACCGATGCTGGCCTCGTAGTCGTGGCGCGAGCGCACCAGGGCCGCCCCGGCGCTCCGGAGCCGGTCGCGTTCGCGGGGCAGGGCGGTCAGGGCGCGGTGGAGCGCGGAGGCCAGGGACCGGGCGTCACGTGGTGCGGCGGTGAAGCCGGTCTCGCCCTCGACGACGGTCTGGGCCAGCCCGCCGGCAGTGGTTGCCACCACGGGGCCCGCTCCGACCGCGAACGCCTCCAGAGGGATGCGACCGAAGGGCTCCTCCCGCGAGGGAACGACGACCGCGCGCAGGGCCGGGTTGTGCAGCCAAGCGCGGATCGCAGGGGTGAAGCACGTGATCAAGGTCGCGTCCAGGCCGTAGGCGCGGATGCGCGCCGCCAGATCCTCCTGATACGAGGTGGGGCGCTCGTGCCCCTCCGAGGTCACGGCCGCCAGGACCAGGTGTGGAGCACGGACCCCGCGCTCCTTCAGGATGTGCAGCGCCTCCAGGAGGTCGTCGAAGCCCTTCGTCGGCACGGCACGGCCCATGGCGAGAAGAAACCCGGCTCGGGCCTTGAAAGGCAGGGGCGGGGCACTGGCCGGCCGGGCCATCTCCTCCTGGATCAGCCCGTTCGGGAGGCTCACGATGCTCCCCCGAGGGACGGCGTAGCTAACGACGAGGTGGCCGCGCATGTGGGAGGAGATGGCGCCAATCCGCCCGCCTCGGACGGTCGCCGCCCGCAGAGCGTCGCGCTCCCAGCGGATTCGGGACATGTCCTTGGGGCGCGTCAGCGCGGTCGTGGAGCGGGGAATGAGCAGCAGGTCCGTGGTCGGCGAGGTATAGGGGGCGAGCCCGAGGAACGGGATGTCGAGTCCGATGAGGAGGCACTGGCTCGCTCGATCGGCGATGCGTACGGCCGCCTCGCCGGCCAGGTCGCACAGCTGCACGGAGCCGTGGATCGTGTCCGGCGCCGCTGAGACCCCCGGGATCGTGATGACGTCGGCTTCGGCCTGCCGCAGCATCTGCTGGACCTCGCTGGTCCACCGCCGGTTGTGCGCTCCCGCGCTCTCCGGAACGTGCGGGGTGATCACAGAGAGGCGGCCCGGCGGTAGCAGGCGGGCCAGCGCCGTGAGGAAGGCTCGGTTGCTGAAGCCGGTGCCGGACTCCGCGCCGTAGAAGCCCTCGTGGAGGGCGACAACGACGCTGGGCCGGCGGACCACTTCCGGTACGGCCGTGGGCGGAGGTGGTGGAGTCGTATGGTCGATGCGCACCTTATGGTGCCTCCTTCGAAGACGGGTTATCGCGGG
>NZ_MWIG01000074.1:0-4959 GCF_002156145.1 Streptomyces sp. NRRL B-24572
CCGCGTTCGGCGCGGTCGCCGCGTGCACCAGCATGATCGGCTCGCCGTGGCCGTGGGAGGCGTACCGGTGCGTCGCCGCCGTCACGAGCTCGGTGAGCAGCGCCTTCGCCGCATCGGGGTCCGAGGCCCGGCCCCACGCCGGGAACGCCGTCAGCTGCGCGAGCCGCGCCCGGATCCCGCCGTCCTGCTCCGGAACCGGCGGTACGGCGTCGAGCGCGGCCGCAGCCGTCGGCGCCACGGCCAGCGGGGTGAGCGGCGGCAGCGGCTGGTGGCGGGCCGCCCAGTAGCCGAGGGCGTGCGCCAGCTCGGCGCGGCGCGGCGCCGTCTCCTCCGTCGTGAGCAGGGTCCGTACGGCGTGACCGGTACGGATCACCGGATGCGTCGCCCCGCCCGCGATGCCGGGAAGCAGCCGGGGCCACCACTCGGCGAGGACGTCCCGCCAGGGGCGGTCCCCGAGCTCGCGCGCGAAGTAACGGGTCCAGTCGGTGATCCGGGCCGGGTCGCCGAGCGCCTCCCGCCAGGTGCCGGCGGTGACCGGGGTGTGCGGGGCGGGCGCGTCCTCCAGCTTGTGCGCGTACCGGTCGAGCCAACGGTGGACGGCCGGGGCCTGCCCGCGGCGGACCAGGGCTTCGACGGCCATGGGGGCGTGGTTGGTGAGCCAGCCGTTGCGCTCGGGTCCCGTGGTGTGGAGACGTTCGAGGGCCTCGTCGAGGGTGCCGGTGGTGTCGGTCATGGGGCGACGCTAGGACGGGGGAGCGGCGCGGCGGAACGGGCCGGGGACCTAGGCCGCAGGGCGGAGGTGACCGTGGGGGGCGATACGGAGGTGACCGTGGGGGCCGGAGGTGACCATGAGGGCATCGTGGGGGGCGACGCGGAAGTCACTGTGAGGGTGACGCGGAGGTCACCGTGAGGGCGACGCGGAGGTCACCGTGAGGGCGACGCGGAGGTGACCGTCGAGGCAACCGTGGATCACGTCACGGCGTCTGAAGGGATGGCGCCGCATGTGATCGCGGTCTCACCGACGACGTGGTCGTGTGCTCCCGCGAGGGGCGCCGTTTCACCCTCCGTGCCCGGTCTGACCTGCACCTCCGTGGGTGCTCGCAGCATGCCCGCGGGGGCGGCGGCCGCGCAGGATACTGCATGATCGCGAAAATCCATGCGCCGGGTGGGAATTCTGTCCTGATTCCAGTCGTTGTTTCCGTCGGATGCAGGGCACCCGGAAGGGTGTCGCGACCTACTCAGCAAGGGAGCACGCATGGCAACCCGTGCCGTCGCCCGTCGTCAGACCTCCGCCCAGAGCGGAGCCGCACGGGCAAGCAGCGTTCGCGCCGTGGGCGGGGAGATCGCCGACCGCGACCTGGTCGGCATGTACCTCGACGAGATCGCGCGCACGCCCCTGCTCGACGCCGCCAAGGAGGTCGAGCTCTCCCAGACGATCGAGGCGGGCGTCTACGCCCAGCAGATACTCGACGGCGCTGTGACATCAGCCGCTGGCGCGGCGGGGTCGACCGAGGCGGGCGGTGCGACCCGTGAGGAGCTCGAAGCGCTGGTCGCCGAGGGCGAGCGTGCCAAGGACCTCTTCATCAAGTCCAACCTGCGGCTCGTGGTGGCCGTCGCCCGGCGCTATCCGCGCAGCGGGCTGCCGCTGCTCGACCTGATCCAGGAGGGGAACGCGGGCCTGGTGCGCGCGGTCGAGAAGTTCGACTACGCGAAGGGCTTCAAGTTCTCCACGTACGCCACGTGGTGGATCCGGCAGGCCATCACCCGGTCCATCGCCGACCAGTCCCGGACCATCCGGCTCCCCGTCCACCTGGTGGAGGAGCTCGGCCGGATCCGGCGGGTGCAGCGCGAGTTCAACCGGGAGAACGGCCGGGAGCCCGAGCCCGCCGAGATCGCCGCCGAACTCGGCTCGACGCCCGAGCGCGTCACCGACGTCCTGGACTGGGCGCGGGACCCGGTCTCGCTGAACATGTCGGTGGACGACGAGGGCGAGACCCAGTTCGGCGACCTCCTGGAGGACACCTCGGCGGTCTCCCCCGAGCAGTCCGTCCTCACCCTCCTGCGCAGCGAGGAGCTCGACGACCTCATCGGCCGGCTCGACCACCGGACGGCGTCGATCATCCGCATGCGGTACGGGATCGAGGACGGCCGCGAGCGGACGCTGACGGAGGTCGGCAAGGAGCACGGGCTGACCCGCGAGCGGATCCGCCAGATCGAGAAGCACGCGCTCCTGGAACTGAAGAAGATGGCCCACAACACGGGCTTCGACGCGGTGGCCTAGGGCGGCCGGCAGCCAGGGGCTCCCGGGGGGCGACCTCCCCGGGAGCCCCTGGCCCCGTACCCGTTCAGGCGCGGGACGCCCCGCCCTCGCTCAGGCGCGGGACGCCGACGCCAGCCTCGCCGACAGGTCCCGCATGTACGTGATCAGCGGCTCCGGCCCGTGGACCGTGAAGTCGACGTCCATGAGGGCGAGGCGGAGGGCCAGCCACTCCACCGAGTCCGCCACGCGCGCCCGCAGCCGGCAGCGGTCCGGGCCCTCCGCGACCGGCACGAGGTGGGACGGCAGGCGCGCGACGACGAACTCGGCCGGCGCGGCGAAGGACACGTCCAGGTCGACCTCGCCCTGGACCCGGGCCATCGACCGCGCCATGTACGTCGCCGCGTCCCCCGACGGCAGCTCGCGCGGAGCGAACCGCGCGCCCGTCGCGAAGGGATCGCTCACCCGGTCCACCCGGAACGTCCGCCAGTCCTCCCGCCCCAGGTCGTACGCGACGAGGTACCAGCGCCGCCCGGTCGACACCAGCCGGTACGGCTCCACGAGCCGTTTCGTCTCCGTCCCGTCCCCGGCCCGGTAGCCGAAGCGCAGCCGCTCGTGCCCGGTCACCGCGCCCGCGAGCGCGGTCAGGGTGGCGGGGGTGACGGTGGCGCCGTCGCCCCGGGTCAGCGGGATCGTCGCGTTCTGGAGGACGGAGACCCGGTGCCGGAGCCGCGACGGCAGCACCTGTTCCAGCTTGGCCAGGGCCCGTACGGACGCCTCCTCCACGCCCTCGATGGCGTGCCCCGCCCCCGCGCGCAGGCCGACGGCGATCGCGACGGCCTCCTCGTCGTCGAGGAGCAGCGGCGGCATCGCCGTACCGGCGACGAGGCGGTAGCCGCCGACCGCGCCCTTGGTCGCCTCGACGGGATAGCCGAGGTCGCGGAGCCGGTCGATGTCACGGCGGATGGTGCGCGGGGAGACCGAGAGCCGTTCGGCGAGCTCGCTGCCGGGCCACTCGCGCGGGGTCTGGAGGAGCGAGAGCAGATTCAGGAGTCGTGCCGGGGTGTCCGTCATGCGTTCAAGAATGCCGCCCATCTAGGACGTGACCTGACCTAGATGACTCCTATCTTCTTCGTATGAGTTCACACGACGCCGCCACCGAAGCGGCCACGGCGGGCGACAAGAGGCGCTGGATCGCCCTCGCCATCGTCATGACCGCCGCCTTCATGGACCTGGTCGACGCCACGATCGTCAACATCGCGATCCCCAGCATCGAGAAGGACCTCGGCGCCTCGTTCGGGGCCATCCAGTGGATCACCGCCGGGTACGCGCTCGCGTTCGCCGCCGGTCTGATCACCGGCGGGCGGCTCGGGGACATCTACGGCCGCAAGCGCCTCTTCCTCCTCGGCACCGCAGGCTTCACGCTCGCCTCGGCGCTCTGCGGCTTCGCGGCCAACCAGGAGATGCTGGTCGGCTCCCGCCTGCTCCAGGGCGCGGCGGCCGCGATGATGGTGCCGCAGGTCCTGTCGATCATCCACGTCACCTTCCCGGCGCACGAGCGCGGCAAGGTCTTCGGGATGTTCGGCGCGATCATCGGCCTCGGCGCGGTCTCGGGCCCGCTGCTCGGCGCGCTGCTCACCCAGTGGAACATCGCGGACCTGGAGTGGCGCCCGATCTTCCTGATCAACCTGCCGGTCGGCATCGCCGCCCTGTTCCTGGGCCGGAAGTTCATCACCGAGTCGAAGGCGCCGAAGGCGCTCAAGCTCGACCTGGTCGGCGTGCTCCTGGTGACGGCCGCGCTGCTGATGCTGGTCTACCCGCTGACGCGCGGCCGTGAGCTGGACTGGCCGCTGTGGGGCCACCTGATGATGGCCGGCAGCCTGCTCGTCTTCGGCGCGCTCGTGGCGTACGAGAAGTACAAGACGAAGAAGGACGGTTCGCCGCTCATCGAGCTGTCGCTGTTCAAGGTGAAGAGCTTCGCGGCCGGCATCGCGGTGCAGCTGACCTTCGGTGTCGTGCTCGGCATCTTCTTCCTGGTCTGGACGCTCTACATGCAGATCGGGCTCGGCTGGACCCCGCTGCACGCGGGTCTGACCGGGGTGCCGTTCTCGATCGCCGTCTCGACGGCGGCCGGCATGTCCGTGCAGAAGCTGGTGCCGCGCTTCGGCCGGAAGGTGCTCCAGGCGGGCGCGCTGACGATGATCGCGGGCATCCTGCTCTACTTCTTCGTGGCCGGGCGGTACGGGACCGGGATCCACTCCTGGCAGATGATTCCGCCGCTGGTGGTCATGGGCCTCGGCATGGGTCTGATCGTGGCGCCGCTGACGGACGCGGTGCTCTCGGAGGTGCCGAAGGAGCACGCCGGTTCGGCCTCGGGTCTGATCAACACGACCGGGCAGATGGGCAACGCGCTCGGACTCGGTCTGGTGTCGGTGGTCTTCTTCGGGACGATCGACGACGAGAAGCTCGCCAAGGCCCCGGCCGAGGTGGGGGCGGCGTTCACGAACGCCTTCCAGAACTCGCTGGGTTGGGCGGCGGGCGTGCTCGCCGTGATCTTCCTGGTGATGTTCGCGCTGCCGGCGAAGCCGAAGCAGCACCTGGAGGGCGGCGACGACGAGGTCGTCGTCGACGAGATCGAGAAGGAGTCGGTGCTCACGCACTGAGGCCGGCCGGAAGGGGGGCGGTGCGCTCGCGAGCGCACC
>NZ_MWIG01000740.1:0-1458 GCF_002156145.1 Streptomyces sp. NRRL B-24572
CAATGCGTGAGGTCGCGCGGTGCCCCGTACGGGCCCGCGCCGGGGCTTCGCCCTGCTCCGTGCGGGCGCGCGCCTGGCTGGGCCTTCGTCCCGCGCCCGTGTGGGCCCGCGCCTGGCTGGGCGGTGCCCTTCGCCGCAGGGGGACCCCCTTCGCCCCGGCGGAACGATTGCCCGCAACGGCGGGCGCAGGCCCACGACGGGGGGCGGCGGGTTACTTGTCGATGTCGCCGACGACGAAGAACAGCGAGCCCAGGATCGCCACCATGTCCGCGACCAGCGTCCCCGGCAGCAGCTCCACCAGCGCCTGGATGTTGTTGAACGACGCCGAGCGCAGCTTCAGCCGGTACGGCGTCTTCTCGCCCTTGGACACCAGGTAGTAGCCGTTGACGCCGAGCGGGTTCTCGGTCCAGGCGTACGTGTGGCCCTCCGGCGCCTTGAGCACCTTCGGCAGCCGCTGGTTGATCGGGCCCGGCGGCAGCTCGGCCATCCGGTCCAGGCAGGCGTCCGCCAGGTCCAGGGAGTTGTGCGTCTGGTCGAGCAGGCACTCGAACCGGGCGAGGCAGTCGCCCTCCTGCCGCACGGCGACCTTCAGGGCGTCCTGGAGCTCCCCGTACGCGAGGTACGGCTCGTCGCGGCGCAGGTCGAAGTCGACACCCGAGGCGCGGGCGATGGGCCCGGACACCCCGTACGCGTGGACGGTCTCCGGGCTGAGGACGCCGACCCCGCGCGTACGGCCCCGGAAGATCTCGTTGCCGAGGACGAGCCGGTCGTAGACGTCCATCCGCGAGCGGACGTCGGCGACAGCGGCGCGGGCCCGCCCCAGCCAGCCGGCGGGCAGGTCCTCCTTGAGTCCGCCGACCCGGTTGAACATGTAGTGCATCCGGCCGCCGGAGACCTCCTCCATCACCGCCTGGAGCTCCTCGCGCTCCCGGAAGGCGTGGAAGACGGGAGTGATGCCGCCGAGTTCGAGCGGGTACGAGCCGAGGAACATCAGGTGGTTGAGGACCCGGTTCAGCTCGGCGAGGAGCGTCCGCGTCCATACCGCCCGCTCCGGGACCTCCATGCCGAGCATCCGCTCGACGGCCATGACCACGCCGAGCTCGTTGGAGAAGGCGGACAGCCAGTCGTGGCGGTTGGCCAGCATGATGATCTGCCGGTAGTCCCGCGCCTCGAAGAGCTTCTCGGCCCCCCGGTGCATGTAGCCGATCACCGGCTCGGCGTGCCGGACGACCTCGCCGTCGAGCACGAGCCGGAGCCGGAGCACGCCGTGGGTCGAGGGGTGCTGCGGCCCGATGTTCAGCACCATGTCGGTGCTCTCCGCCGCGCCGCCGATTCCGACCGTCGTCTCCGTCATGCGGTCAGTATCCCCTGCCGCCCCGGGCCCCCGGACTCCTGCCCGGAGGACGGACGGGGGCGGCCCCGGGGCACCGGGAGCGGACGGCTCGGCGGACCCTGCGG
>NZ_MWIG01000741.1:0-4113 GCF_002156145.1 Streptomyces sp. NRRL B-24572
GCACGGCGTACAGACCGGTGATGAGGCCCTCGTCGATCCGCAGCGCCAGGACCGTGTCGATCTCGCCGTCCCGTCGGACGATCAGCGCCGGGTCGCCGTTGACCCGTGCGGTCTTGAGCACCGTCGTGGCCGCGAGCCGGCCCAGGAGGCCTGCCACCCGGTCGGCTCCCACGACGGGCTCGAGCGCGGCCCGTACAACTCCGCCGCCGTCGGTCAGCAGGACGACGTCCGGCGCGAGGACGTCGAGCAGGCGTTGCAGGTCGCCCGTCTCGACCGCCCGGCGGAACGCCTCGACGGTGCGGCGGGTCTCCGCGGCGGAGGCGACGCCACGGGGTCGGCGCGCGGCGACGTGGGCGCGTGCCCGGTGGGCGATCTGGCGGACCGCGGCCGGGGTCTTGCCGACGGCTTCGGCGATCTCGTCGTACGCCAGGTCGAACACCTCGCGCAGGACGAACACCGCCCGCTCGGTCGGGGTGAGGGTCTCCAGGACGAGGAGCATCGCCATCGACACGCTGTCGGCCAGCTCGGCGTCCTCTGCCACGTCGGGCGCGGTCAGCAGCGGCTCGGGCAGCCAGGGGCCGAGGTAGGACTCCTTGCGGCGGCCGAGGGTGCGCAGATGGGTGAGCGCCTGGCGCGTGGTGATCCGGACGAGGTACGCGCGCTGGTCCCGCACGGTGCCGGGGTCGACGCCCGTCCACTTCAGCCAGGTCTCCTGCAGGACGTCCTCGGCGTCGGCGGCCGAGCCGAGCATCTCGTAGGCGACGGTGAACAGCAGTCTGCGGTGGGCGACGAACGCCTCGGTGACGTCATTCATGCTCCCCAGACGCCGGCCGGCGTCGTTCTGTGACATCGGCGGCCGGTGACTCACGCCACAGCGTCGTGTCGTCACAGGGGGCGGGGCGCCGGCGTCTTGTGTTCGCCCCATGCGACAGCGCACGACATCACGAATGAGGACGGCGTCATGGAACCCCGTTTCAACCTGTTCGACAGCCCGACCGCCGCGAAGGTCGCCAAGCGGTTCTACAACACCTCGCTGGTCCTGGAGGAGTCGACCCTGCCGAGGTCCCTGCGGGAGCTGGTGCAGCTGCGGGTCAGCCAGATCAACGGCTGCGGCTTCTGCGTGGACGCCCATGCCAAGGAGGCCGCGGCCGAGGGCGAGACCGCGGTCCGGCTCAGCCTGGTCGCCACCTGGCGGCACAGCACCGTGTTCACCGAGGCCGAGCGGGCCGCGCTGGCGCTCGCCGAGGAGGGCACCCGGCTCGGCGAGCGGGGCGTGTCCGACGAGACCTGGGCCGAGGTGCGCAAGCACTACGACGACGACCAGATCGGTGCCCTGGTCTGCGTCGTCTCCCTGATCAACGCGGCCACCCGGATGAACGTGATCGTGCACAACCCGGGCGGCTCGTACGAGCCCGGGTTGTTCGCCCGTACGGCCGGCTGACCGGCGCCACGCGCGGTGGGCCCGTCCCGGGGTCGTTCGGTCCCGGGGCGGGCCCGCCGCGTCGGACGTTCCGTGTCAGCCCTGCTCCTGCGGCTCTCCGCTCCGGGCGGCCGCCCGGTCCCGGACATGGCGGCGCAGGCCGTCGAGGGAGACGTCCTCCAGGCTGTCCGCGAAGATCCGGTCCGGGCCCGGGGGCACCGGCAGCATGGAGGGGACGACCAGGACGGTGCAGCCGGCCGCGTCGGCCGAGGCGGCTCCGTCCGGCGAGTCCTCGACGGCCACGCACGCCGCGGCCGGTACGCCGAGCCGCCGGGCGGCCGTGCGGTACGGGTCGGGGTGCGGCTTGGTGCGTGCGGTGTCGTCGGCGGAGACCGTGAAGGCGAACGGGACGTGCGCGAGCGCGCCGCCGACCACCGAGTCGACCACCGAACGGGGTGACGCGCTGACCAGCGCGAACGGCAGTCCTGCCCGGGCCAGTTCGGTCAGGAGCCGGTCGGCTCCCGGGCGCATCGGCGCGCCCTCGTCGACGCGCCTCTGGAAGGCGGTGGTCAGCGCCGTCGCGATGCCGTCCGGGTCGGGCGCGCCGGTGGCTCGTACGAGGTGGGCGGCGGTGTCCTCGACGGCGCGGCCGACGACCTCGGGCGCGTCGGCGTCGGTGAGCCGGTGTCCGAGGCGGGCGGCGACCTCCTCCGTTGCCTGCCACCAGAGGACCTCGGTGTCGACGAGGGTGCCGTCCATGTCGAAGAGGACGGCGGCGAGTCCGCTCACCGCTCCGCCTTCGGGACGACGAGGACGGGGTGCGGGGCGAGGCCGACGGTGGCGCGGGCCCCCGGCGTGAGTTCGCCCGCGTCGCGCGACGGGAGGTCCGCCTTGACCGTCGTGCCGCGGTGGTCGAGGTGGACGCGGGTGACGGAGCCGAAGAAGGAGGTGGAGACGATGACGGCCTCGCCGTCGGTGTCGGCGGTCACGGTGACGTTCTCGGGGCGGACGAGCACCTCGACGTCGCGGGTGTCGGGGACGTCCCCGTCGACGGGGAGGCGGCTGCCCGCCGCTTCCACCAGGCCGGAGTCCGTGAGCCGGCCCGGCAGGCGGTTCATGGTGCCGACGAACTCGGCGACGAAGGCGGTCGCGGGCCGGCGGTAGAGCTCGGCGGGGGCCGCGCACTGCTCCAGCTTGCCGGCGTTGAGGACGGCGACGCGGTCCGCCATGGACAGCGCCTCCTCCTGGTCGTGGGTGACGAACACGGTGGTGATGCCGAGGGAGAGCTGGAGCCGGCGGATCTCCTCGCGCAGGCTCAGCCGGACCTTGGCGTCGAGCGCGGAGAGCGGCTCGTCGAGGAGCAGGACGCGGGGGCGGAGCGCGAGGGCACGGGCCAGGGCCACGCGCTGCTGCTGGCCGCCGGACATCTGGTGCGGGTAGCGGTCGCCGTGCTCGGGCAGACCGACGAGGTCGAGGAGTTCGGCGGCGCGGGCGTGGCGCTCGGCGGCCCCGGTCTTGCGGACGCGGAGGCCGAAGGCGACGTTGTCGCGGGCGGTGAGGTTGGGAAAGAGGCTGTACGACTGGAAGACCATGCCGGCGTCGCGGCGGTTGGCCGGGACGTGGGTGATGTCGGCCCCGTCCACGAGGACCTCGCCGGAGTCGGGGCGTTCGAAGCCGGCGAGGACCCGCAGGGCGGTGGTCTTGCCGCAGCCCGACGGGCCGAGGAGCGCGAGGAGTTCGCCCGGTTCGGCGGTCAGGTCGAGGCCGTCGAGGGCGGTGGTGGTGCCGAACGCGCGGCGCAGGCCGCGGAATTCGACGCGGGCCCCGGTGGCGGCGGTGGACTCCGTCCGTTCCGCTGTGGCAGAGGTCATGGGTCAGGACTCCTTGCGGGAGGTGCGGGGGGCTCCGGGCGTGCCGGTCTGCGCCGTTCCGGCCCGGGACAGGACGAGGAGCAGCAGCCAGGTGATGACGAGGCTCAGGAGGGAGACGGCCACCGACATGCGGGCCTGGGCGCCGGAGATGGAGACGATCCACACGGCGAAGGGCCGGAAGCCGAGGATCGAGGCGATGGAGAACTCGCCGAGGACCAGGGCCAGGGTGAGGAAGGCGGCGCCGGCGAGCGAGGAGCGCAGGTTGGGCAGGATCACCCGGAGCATGACGTACGGCCAGGACGCCCCGCAGTTGCGGGCGGCCTCGACGAGCGTGGGGACGTCGATCGCGCGCAGTCCCGCGTCGAGGGAGCGGTACACGAACGGCAGGGCCATGACGGTGTACGCGAGGACCAGGACGAAGGGGAAGTCCTCGTTCTGGACGGCGAGGAACGTCTGGTAGAGCGGGGTCCGCGAGAGGTGGTCCGGGCCCCAGCGCAGTACGGTGCTGATGCCGGTGACGAGCGCGATCGGCGGCACCACGAGCGGCAGCATGCACATCACCTCGACGACCGGCCGCAGGCGCGGCGCGCCGAGCCGGACCGCGACCAGGGCGGGCACGGCGAGGAGCAGGGAGAGCGCGATGGTGGCGGCGGCGAGGCCGAGGGACAGCAGCAGGCTCTGGGTGAATCCGTCGGCGGAGAGCAGTGCGGTGTACGCCTCGAAGGAGACGCCCTGGCCGGGGGTGTGCACGGTGAAGACGAACGAGGCGATCAGCGGGACGAGGAAGTAGGCGCCGCCGAGGCCGAGGACGAGGCCGCGCCA